>JAYTOD010000072.1:0-2043 GCA_043747995.1 Arenimonas sp. | reverse complement strand
GCTTTTAACTTCTAAAGGCGCACCACTTTCAACCAGTTCTACCTGAATTTGACCGTTCGCATCTTTTTTGGGCGCTTGTACGACAATGCCTTTTGCATCAGTCACATTATTGCCTTGTGCATCAAGTTGCGCTTCCATCACAACCTGTGGTTTGACCGGCTGGACACTCCAACCTGCAGCGCTACCCACTGCTGATAAAATAATCACTGAAAGGGCTAAAAGCATGAATAAAATGGAAGGGTCGGGTAATTTATTGCCGGCCCATTCAATCCAGTCCAACACACCGCGCTTGTTATTGATTTTATGCTCTTGTGGACTGCTGATATTTGGGTTCATTGTTAGATTTTCGTCAAGATTTTTCGTATTCTCTCATACAATAAGTGAATATTGGCTGCTCTCTCACAACGTTTTTTGTTGTCGTAGTAACCAGTAGGCAAATGCTGCGGCGGTTACATACATAATCAGCGAATAGATGGCCGGCGCGATGGCGGTTGCTGGCATTTTTAAAACATGCAGTGCAATAAAGATAGCAATGGTTGAGTTATGTACCCCAATTTCAAAGGCAATGGCGGTTGCTTGCGGTTTGGCAAGACGAACTGCGCGGGCACTTAAGTAACCGCTAAAAAGGCTGAGCAGATTGAAGCTTAAGCAGGCTAATCCAATAATGGGTGCGTAGATTTTCAACAGCTGCCATTCGCTGGCCATGGCTAGAAGAGTGAGTATTGCAAGAATAAGCGCCGACATTATACGCACCGGTTTTTCTGCCGAATTTGCAATTGCTGGTTTGAAGTGGCGCACGCACATGCCAATCAATACCGGCACAATAACCAGCACCGCAACTTCAAGTACTTTTCGGGTGGGTGGTGGAATATTGTTTTCAGTGGCAAGAAAGAAACCCATGCCTACAACAATCCAAAATGGCAGCGTGAATAAGACCAGCACGCTATTGATGGCAGTAAGTGTGATGTTCAATGCCACATCGCCGCGTGCTAGGTGACTAAACAGATTTGCGGTGATACCGCCGGGTGAGGCCGCCAGTAACAGTAAGCCCAAACCAAGTTCGGGCGGTAGCTTAAACAGTGTCGCAATCAGAAAACAGCTTGGTGGCAATATAATCATTTGTACAAACAAGGCTACAAGCACGGCCTTTGGTTGTTTTGCCACACGGCGAAAATCGGCAACGCTAAGATGCAATCCAAGCCCGATCATGATGATGCCGAGACAGATGGGCAAAAAGATTAAAAAAATGGGATTGTCGGCCACGAATTTCCTTTCTTATGTAAGGGCTAACATACCATTGCAGAATTATTTATTATAGTGGTTTATGCTTAACTGACACAAAATTGTCACATATATGACATATTCTTGTCACATCACAAAAGAGGTGTTGGCAATGACTATAAAATCCCTAAGTTTGGCTTTATTACTCGTGACAGCTAGTTTAAGCGTTGTTGCACAGTCAGCCACTGTGCCGCTCGAAAAACGCCTCACAGCGCAGCAAATGCAAGCCACCGGATTAAACACCTTGAGTGCAAATCAATTGGCGTTGCTTAATCAACTCTTGCAAGAACAAACCACACAAGCCGTTGCGCTGGCAGTAGAACAAAATACAACTGCGTTGAATGCCTCTGCGCCCGAAACGCCAATGGCAGTGTCAGTTCTGAGTAACGAGCCATTCAAAAGCCGAATTGTTGGAAGCGTTGCAGCTTGGCAAACAGGCACTGTATTTACCTTGGAAAATGGCCAGCAATGGCAGGTGAATAAAGGCAGCGCAAAGCTGTTTGATACCTTGCAAGACCCAGCAGTGCATGTAAATATTAGCTTGGTGGGTAAATGGTATTTCGAATTCAACGAAGACTTACCGAAAGCGATGGTTACGCGTATTAAGTAAATGAGTTAGCCGTTAAATGTGGTTTTTCCATTACCCGGTACTTTCGGTGGTTGTGGATTAAAGCTAGCGGCATCGGCGAATGCGGCGCGAAATGCAGGGCGTTTCGATATGCGAGATAGATAAGCGCGGAATATTTCGTCTTGGCAAAGGCC
>JAYTOD010000071.1:0-2920 GCA_043747995.1 Arenimonas sp. | reverse complement strand
GATACAGTACTGGCCGATTGGGGTACGCCAGACATTGTGATTAACAACGCCGGCATTGCCTCTGGCGGCGATGTATTAGAAACGCCGATGAGCGAATGGCGGCATTTGTGGGAAGTGAATGTATTAAGCGTGGTGCGCGGCACGCGTTTATTTTTGCCTGCCATGCTCAAGCGCGGCTCTGGGCATGTGGTCAGCACCGCCAGTTTCGCTGGCCTTGCCGGCGCGCCGGGTCTGATGACTTACGGTGTGTCGAAAGCGGCGGTGGTGGCGTTCTCTGAGCAATTGCGTGCTGAATGCCACGGCACTGGCATTGCAGTGAGTGTGATTTGTCCGGCGTTTTTCAAAACTAATCTGATGCAAAGCACGGTGGGTACTGAAAAAATTAAACACCTCGGCCAAAAAATGATGGATCGTTCCCCCGATAGTCTGGATCAAGTGGCAGACCGAATTTTCGCCGATATTGCTAAGCAGCGTTTCCTGATTATTCCCACAAAAAACGAACCAATGCTTTGGCGCATCAAACGCTTTTTCCCAAATTGGTATTTCAAAGAGCTGATTAAGCGCGCCGGCGCTATGCAATTAAGGCTTAAATAATGGAGTGGATGATTTACGGTGCGAATGGCTATACCGGCCAGTTAATGGTGGAAGAAGCGATTAAGCGAGGCTTGCGACCTGTTCTAGCGGGGCGTAGCCGTGAAACCATTGAGCCGCTTGCGCAAAAATATGGCTTGCCAGCGCGGGTGTTTGCATTGGATAAACATGACGCGGTGGTGATGGGCCTGCGGGGCATAGAATTGGTGTTGCATTGTGCTGGGCCGTTTTCAAAAACGGCTGCGCCTATGGTAAAGGCCTGCTTAGAAGTAGGCGCGCATTATCTGGATATCACCGGCGAGATTGATGTGTTTGCGCATTGCTATGCGCTAGATGCTGAAGCAAAGCAGCGCGGCATAGTGGTGTTGCCGGGTTCCGGTTTTGATGTGGTACCAACGGATTGTTTGTCGGCGATTTTGAAGCTTGAATTGCCGACTGCGCAGAATTTAGTGTTGGCCTTTGATGCGCCCGGCGGGCCGAGCCCTGGCACGGCAAAAACGGCCGTGGAAGGCTTAGGCAAAGGCGGTCGCGCGCGCATTAATGGCGAAATGTGCACGGTTCCTCTGGCGTGGAAAACCCGTACTTTCAACAAAAATGGCGAACAGCGTTTAGCGATGACTATTCCTTGGGGCGATGTATACACTGCCTTTGTTTCAACCGGCATCCCGAATATTGAAGTGTATATGAGCGTGCCACCTAGCACGGTAGAAAACCTGCGCAGAATTCGCCGGCTTGGGCCATTGCTGAATTTCTCACCGGTGCAGAAATTTCTGAAGTCGCAAGTGGCTAAGAAAGTGCGTGGCCCTTCCGAGGAAAAGCGCAAAGATGCTGAAACGTGGGTGTGGGGTGAAGTGAGTGATGCTTCAGGCAGGCAAGCGAGTGCGATTTTGAAAACACCCAATGGCTATACGCTAACGGTTTTGGCGGCGTTGGGTATTGTGGCCAAACTGATGGGCCCGCAACGCCCGATTGGCGGCTACTACACGCCATCGCGTTTGATGGGCGCGGATTACATTTTGCGTTTGCCAGGCGTTAAACGCGTTAGCAACTGATGGATGTTTCGCATTTAATCGACGCCCTAAATCCGGCGCAGCGCGAAGCGGTGTGCGCAGAGCGTGGTAATTATTTAGTTTTAGCAGGTGCGGGTTCGGGTAAAACCCGCGTGTTAACCAGCCGCATCGCCTGGTTGAATCAGGTTTTTGATGTGCCTTTGTATCGTGTGTTGGCGGTTACCTTTACCAACAAAGCTGCCGCCGAGATGCGTTCGCGTTTAACGGCATTATTGCCGGATGGTTCCCGTGGTATGTGGGTTGGAACTTTCCATGGCATTGCGCATCGCTTATTGCGTTTGCATTGGCAGGAAGCTGGGTTGCCGGAAGCGTTTCAGGTATTGGATTCGGATGATCAGTTGCGTTTAGTTAAACGTGTGGTGCAGGATCTGCAGCTCGACGACACGCGTTTTCCGCCCAAGCAATTGGTATGGTGGATAAACAATCATAAAGATGCAGGACGCCGGCCGAGTTCCATTCAAGTGGCGATAGGCGATCAGTTCACCCGAATACAAGTGCAGGTGTATGAGGAATACGAAATTCGCTGCCAACGTTCCGGCTTGGTGGATTTTGCTGAAATTCTGTTACGCGCGCATGAAACGTTGCTGAAGCAGCCGGCACTACTTGGTCATTACCAACAGCGTTTCAGTGAAATTTTAGTGGATGAATTTCAAGATACCAATAACGTGCAGTTCGCGTTTATTCGCTTGCTGGCGGGAGAGCATGGTTGTGTGTTTGTGGTTGGCGATGATGACCAATCGATTTACGGTTGGCGCGGTGCGCAAGTTGAGAACATGCAGAAATTTCTGCGTGATTATCCAAACACACAAACCATTCGCCTTGAGCAAAACTACCGCTCCACCGGCAATATTTTAGCCGCCGCTAATGCAGTAATCGCGCACAACCCGGAACGCTTGGGTAAGAAGCTATGGACCGCAGACAGCGAAGGCAGCCTGATTGATTTGTATACCGCGTTTAATGAAGTAGATGAAGCGCGTTATGTGATTGGAAAAATTCAGGCCGCTATCCAAAATGGCAATAGCCCGAGTGATTGCGCGGTTTTGTATCGCAATAATGCCCAATCGCGCGCCATTGAAGAGCAATTATTGTCAGCCGCCTTGCCGTATCGTGTGTATGGCGGGCAGCGCTTTTTCGAGCGTATGGAAATCCGAGATTCTATGGCGTATTTGCGTTTAGTCTCGAATCGCAACGACGATGCGGCCTTCGAGCGCGCGGTGAATACACCCACACGTGGCATTGGCGATAGAACGCTGGATGAA
>JAYTOD010000070.1:0-4923 GCA_043747995.1 Arenimonas sp. | reverse complement strand
GAACATTTTTTTGAACAGCATCCTGAAATCCGCGACATTAACCTTTGCGATAAATTTCGTACCGCAAAGCAATTCAACGTAGCGGCCTTGGCTTATCATCTAGAAATTCGTCGTGGTAATGGTCATCAGCAGAAAAATCGTAACTTGCTATATATACAGCCTAAAAATTATTTTTACCTTAAAGCGATGCTGAACAATGCCGAGAAAAATGAACAGAAACTGTTTTGCTGTGTGCAAAGTTTAGATTTGTTCAGTGAATCCAATCAAGAACGCATTTGGCAATGGCTTGAAGCTCAACTGGAAATACGCTGATGATAATTTCTGAATCTAAAAAACTGATATTCGTGCATGTCCAGAAAACCGCTGGCACCAGTTTCAGCCAAATACTCGAACCATTTGCCTTAATGCCAAACGCAGGCCGGTGGAACAAAATCGCTTCAGATATTGGTTTAGTGAAAGATTGGCGGAAATTCTATTTCCGCAAACATGCCAGTTTAAGCAAAGCTGAAAAAATATTGCCCACAGAAATTTACCAAAACTACTTTAAATGCGCCTTTGTACGCAACCCATGGGGCCGCTTGGTTTCTTGGTATAGCTATGTGCAAAGCACACCGAGCCATAGCGATTGCAGGCCGGGCGAGTCGTTCAACGATTTTGCTATGCGCTTCATCAGCAAACCAGGCCGCGCGCAATGCTGGATGTTAGAAAATGCACAAGGCGAATTGGGCTTGGATTTTATCGGCCGTTTTGAACGCTTACATGAAGACATTGAGCACATCTGCAAAATGGTCAGCATTCCATTCACGGCCCTACCGCACAATAATAAAATAGGCGAGAAGGACTTTCGCACATTTTATGATGAACGTTTGGCACTCGCTGTGCGAAGCGCGTGGCAGGTTGAAATTGATTATTTCGGTTATACATTCGAACCATAAAAAAGGGCGCCGCGCACTTAGACGAACTTAGTGACCATACGACGCCCCAACAACAGACAGATATAACCGTTATTTCGCGTTCATCAAAGCAATGGTCATATCTAGCATGCGGTTTGAGAAACCCCATTCGTTGTCATACCATGAGCACACTTTCACGAAAGTGCCGCCGGTGACTTTAGTTAAGCTCTCGTCAAACACTGAGCTATGCGGGTTGTGGTTGAAGTCAATCGACACCAAAGGTTTGCTGTTGTAACCCAAAATATTTTTCAGTGCGCCTTCAGAAGCCGCTTTCACAATGCTATTGATTTCTTCAACGCTGGTTGCGCGTTTAGCTACAAAGCATAAATCTACAATAGACACATTGATGGTCGGCACGCGCATTGCGTAACCATCGAGCTTGCCATTTAACTCCGGTAATACCAAACCAACTGCTGCTGCTGCGCCAGTTTTTGTCGGAATTTGGCTCATGGTGGCGCTGCGTGCACGGCGTAAATCGCTGTGAAATACATCGGTTAAAACTTGGTCATTGGTGTAGGCGTGAATAGTAGTCATTAGGCCGTGCTCAATGCCCACGCTTTCATGCAACACTTTGGCCAACGGCGCTAAACAGTTGGTGGTACACGATGCATTAGAAATAACAGTATATTCGGATTTCAGTAAATGCTCATTCACGCCAAATACGAAGGTGCCATCAATGTCTTTATCGCCTGGTGCAGAAATAATCACTTTCTTAGCACCACCGGCTAAATGCGCAGAAGCTTTGGCTTTTGAGGTAAACAAGCCCGTGCATTCCAACACCACGTCAACATCGTGCGCACCCCATGGAATATCTGCCGGATTGCGTACCGCATATACTTTGATGCGATCGCCGTTGACAATTAAATCGCCACCATCGGCGGAAACAGTGCCGGGGAATTTACCGTGCGCAGTATCGTATTGGGTTAAATGTGCATTAGTCTCTGCATCGCCTAAATCATTAATGGCCACCACTTGAATTTCATTGGTGCGGCCAGATTCATACAAAGCACGCAATACATTGCGGCCGATGCGGCCATAGCCATTGATGGCAACTTTAATGCTCATAACTTCTCCAAGCGAGTGGTAGGTAAAACAGTATTTTAGCAAAAATGCGGATTTTCAGGGCTATAGCAGGCCATATTCGACTAGAATTAAGCTAATTATTTTAAGCAAAACTTCATGGATTTTGATCAATTTACACTCGCAGCACTTTTTTTCCTTGTTGCGGCACTGTATTCGTCTGTGGGTCATGCCGGAGCCAGTGGCTACTTGGCCGTTATGGCGCTGCTTGGCTTTGCGCCAGAACAAATGCGCCCTACGGCCTTGGCATTGAATATATTGGTTGGCGGCATTGGCATTTTCCGTTTTCATAAGGCAGGCTTGGTGCCTTGGCTCAAAGTTATTCCTTTCGTAATAGCCTCCATTCCTTGTGCGTATTTATCAGCGCAATGGCATATTCCAAAACATACCTACAGCTTATTGCTTGCTGGTATTTTGCTGATAGCCTCTGCTGGCGCTTGGCGTAGCGGTGTATTGATTGAACAATCTGGCGATACCCTTGAATCAAAACCTATCTCGATTCCGCTGGCTTTATTGATTGGCGCAATAATCGGCTGTCTATCCGGCGTTACTGGCACCGGTGGCGGAATTTTTCTGACGCCCTTACTACTGTATTTTTGCTGGGCGCATTCCCGCGAAGCTTCTGGGCTTTCTGTAGCGTTTGTTTGGCTAAATTCTTTGGCCGGTTTAATCGGCCTTTTGCACAGCCAGAAAACCCTGCCCGATTACTTGCCATTTTGGCTAATTGCCGTTGCACTAGGCGCACTGCTCGGTACACAGCTCGGCATTCACCGCTGGCCTACCCACCGTCTACGCAAATGTTTGGCGGTAGTATTGGCGATTGCGGCAGGGAAGTTGTTGATTGGGTGACGACTACCCCGCCCTGCGGGCACCCCTTCACACGTGAAGGGGAATGAATCGTCAGTTTTTTTCAAGTTAAATTCCCCTTCGCAAGCGAAGGGGCAGTGCTTTAGCGCCAGGGTAGTTAAACCAAATTCTTCGCAGCATCCACCACCGCATCCACCGTTATGCCGAAATGCGCATACAGTTGATCAGCTGGTGCTGAAGCGCCGAATGAATCCATGCCGATTACAGCGCCATTTAAACCAACGTATTTGTACCAGAAATCGCGGGTACCGGCTTCTACTGCCACACGCATGCTGCATGCTGCAGGCAATACTGATTCGCGGTAAATAGCATCTTGTTTATCGAAACGGTTGGTATTTGGCATCGATACCACACGTGCGAACACGCCCTGTTCGGCTAATTGCTTGGCGGCTTGAATAGCCAATTCCACTTCCGAACCGGTTCCAATCAAAATGACATCACACACACCAGCTTGGGCTTCAAACAACACATAGCCACCGCGCGCAATATTGGCGACTTGCTGTGTATCACGTGTTTGATGTGCTAAATTCTGCCGGCTGAAGATTAAACAACTTGGCCCATTTCGGCGTTTCAGCGCTTCAGCCCACGACACCGCTGACTCCACCGCATCACATGGGCGCCATAGTTCATTATTGGGGATGTACCTCAAAGACGCCATATGCTCAACGGGCTGATGCGTTGGACCATCTTCACCGAGTCCGATGGAATCGTGGGTAAATACATGAATAACATTTGCAGGAATCAAAGCCGACATACGTAAAGCATTGCGTGAATAATCGGAAAAAACCAGGAAGGTGGCATCATACGGCAGGAACCCGCCATGAAGCGCTAAACCATTAGCAATGGCACTCATACCAAATTCACGCACGCCATAATACACATAGTTGGCATTGGCATCATCAGTTGCCACTGATTTAGACCCTGTCCACAAGGTCAAATTCGAATGTGCTAAATCTGCCGAGCCACCAATCAATTCAGGTAAATGTGGTGCAAAGGTTTCAATTGCCATCTGCGAAGCTTTACGCGAGGCAACAACAGGACCTTCAACCTGCAATTTAGCGATGTAATCCGCAGCGATTTGTTCAAAATTTTCTGGCAGCTCGGCGTTGGTTCGTCGTGTCAATTCTGCTGCCAGTGCCGGATAAGCCTTTGTGTAACGTACAAATAGTTCATTCCAGCTTGCTTCCAGTGCAGCACCTGATTCACAAGCGTTCCAGCCCGCATATAGTGCAGCAGGAATTTCAAATGGCGCGTATGGCCATTTCAGTTTCGCACGTGTCAATGCTATTTCATCTTTACCCAATGGCGCGCCATGTGCCGACTCTTTGCCTTGTTTATTCGGCGAACCAAAACCAATAACAGTTCGACAACAAATTAAACTTGGCTTTCCTGTTTCAGCTTGTGCAGTGCGTATCGCTTGATTAATTTCGACCGGATCATGGCCATCAACATGACGAATTACCTGCCAACCATAAGCTTCGAATCGTGCGGCAGTATCATCGGTAAACCAGCCATCGGTATTGCCATCAATAGAGATTTTATTATCATCCCAAAAACAAATTAATTTTCCCAAACCCCAAGTGCCAGCCAGAGATGCCACCTCATGCGAAATACCTTCCATCAAGCAACCATCCCCCATAAAAACATAGCTGTGATGATTTATGATGTCAAAATCTGGGCGGTTAAAGCGCTGTGCCAATACTTTTTCAGCTAAGCCGAAACCTACCGCATTCGCTAAACCTTGGCCCAGTGGACCCGTGGTTGTTTCTACACCCGGAGTTTCAGAAGCCTCAGGGTGTCCGGCTGTTTTCGAATGTAATTGTCGAAATTGCTTGAGTTGCTCTATAGGTAAATCATAGCCCGATAGATGTAATAATGCATAATGCAGCATCGATCCATGGCCGTTCGACAACACGAAGCGGTCGCGATTGGGCCATTTCGGATTATTCGGGTTGTGTTTATAAAAACCATTCCAAAGTACTTCGGCAATATCTGCCATACCCATCGGCATTCCAGGATGGCC
>JAYTOD010000069.1:0-12502 GCA_043747995.1 Arenimonas sp. | reverse complement strand
ATCCAATTCAGTTTTGCTGGATCTAACCGCGATGCTTTCGAATTAACATCTTCAATTTTGAATAGTTCAAACATGTCGGCTTTGCTAAAAATTTCCTGATCGCCATGCGACCAACCTAACCGAACCAGATAATTCAACAAGGCGTGTGGCAAGTAGCCGTCTTCGCGATATTGCATCACATTTGCCGCACCATGCCGCTTTGAAAGCTTGGCGCCTTCAGGGTCAAGTATCATCGGCATATGCGAGAAGTGTGGCAGAAAATCGCCGAGCGCTTTGTAGATATTAATCTGCCGAGGTGTGTTATTAACATGATCATCGCCGCGAATCACGTCGCTAATGTGCATATCTAAATCATCCACTACCACTGCAAAATTGTAGGTTGCGTAGCCATCGGAGCGATATATCACCAAGTCATCGAGTTCGGTATTGCTAAACTCAATACGACCTTTAATTTTATCGTCCCAAGCCACCACACCATCAAGCGGATTCTTAAAGCGGATAACGCGATTTGGATCATCACGAAATGGCGCATTAGCATCACGATATACTCCGTTGTAACGCGGCTTTTCGAGCTTAGCCATCGCTTCATTGCGCATCGCTTCTAGCTCGTCTTTGCTTTCATAAGCATAGTAAGCATGGCCTTCGGCAATTAAGTGCTCAGCTACTTCTTTATAGCGATGCAACCGATCAGTTTGGTAAATAGGGCCTTCGTCGTATTCCAAACCCAGCCAATCCATAGCGTGCAAAATAGCATCTACAGCTGCTTGCGTTGAGCGTTCACGGTCGGTGTCTTCAATGCGTAATACAAACTTGCCGCCACGCTGACGCGCTTCTAAGTAGCAATACAAAGCGGTGCGCGCACCGCCAATATGCAGAAATCCGGTGGGGCTGGGAGCAAAACGGGTACGACACGTCATAAGAAAACCTTACTGAAATCCCCTGTATTTTAGCGAATTTAGTGCTGCAGGTGTTTATTCAATAGTGTCAACCCTGATGGCGCTATCTGGAAGTGCTTGCCCTGGAAGCCAATCTTGCGTTTGCATCGCATCTAGCAAGGCTTGAACCACCTCGCGCTCGTGCAGGCCATGCACCGGCAAAGCCAGCACATCACCGGCTTGCGCCCATTCTAAAATCGTACGCACGGCCAGCACTTCATCCAAGCAAACACATAGCTGATTATTCTGCATGCCCAACTGTAAAAGCCGCTGTTGCAAAATTTCCGGGACTTCGCCTGGATGCCGGCCACGTTCATAGCCAGCCATATCTTTTAAGACCACCAAAGTTGGCGAAAATTCTGCCACCGAATCGGCTAATTTATGAATATCGGCATCTTCCCGATTACCCGCCTGCCCCAATAGCACTGCAAGCCGGCCTGCGTTATTAAAGGCATTAGCGATACCTAAAAAACCCTGTATACCTTCAGGATTGTGCGCGTAGTCCATAAAAACACGCGTTGTGCCAAATTGCCAAGATTGCAAACGGCCCGGATTATCCTCGCGGTTATTTCCGAACGACTGCAAAGTTTGCGCAATAATTTCAACAGGCACACCCAACAAAAATGCTGCGATTGAAGCACCTGCCATATTTTCGATATTGTAGCTTGCCAAGCCTCGGTAACTAATTGGCATGCTAACTATTGCGCCTAAATCATGAAGCTGGCCATTTGCGTGCAAGCAAAGCTGCCCATTTTGCACCGCGCAAACGGCTTGTGCATTGTTGAGTGCTTCTTGCAATTTTTGGTTAATCCAATCATTAGCAAACCAAGCAACCCGATCGGCTTTGCCGTGCCCGTGTTTCACCAACATTGGGTCTGCAGCATTCAAAATTAATGTGCCACCAGAGCGCAAACCTTTAGCAACACACAATTTCACCTGTGCTAAATCATCCAAGCTAAACACACCGTATTCACCGAAGTGGTCCTCGCTGATATTAGTCACCATCGCCACATCGGCTGCTTGGCAGGCAAGGCCGCGGCGCAGCATACCACCGCGCGCTGTTTCCAATATGGCTGTCTGCACTAAAGGGTGACGTAACGTAGCACGTGCACCCGCCGGGCCTGAGTAATCATCGGCCTCCACCAACTCGCCGTTGAAAAACAAACCATCAGTACAGCTATGGCCGGTTGCTAAGCCGCTAGCTCTGCACATCGCCGACAACAACCGGACAGTGGTGGTTTTACCGTTCGAGCCAGTCACCATCGCGATTGGCAAATGCGCTGGATGGCCATCGCGCAATTCCTCGATGCTTGGTACTGCTTGGCGTGGCCACATTTTTGCTTGCGCGCCAAAGCCAATGCTTAACTGCTCTTCGTCGAGTAATACCGGCCATTGTTTTTTTTCTGATGCACGAATAAATGCCATCAAGGCCGGTTCGGCTTCTGCCGCGGAAAGCCGCGTTAAAGTTTTAAATGCGTTGTCGCTATTCGTACAATCTAAAAACCCGGGCGCACATTGTTCGCTCACATTATTGGCGCGAAGCCATGCCCATTCGTTGATTTCGGTTGCACTATACAACTGATCTAAGGGCGCAGTGAAGGCCAGTGTGGCGCCCTTACAATGGGTTTTCTGATGAAATTCAGGCGCAGGCCATTGCAGCGCCGTGCAAGCTTGCAATACATTCTCGTGCCACAGTGCAATTTGCGCAGTGATATCGCCTTGAGCAAGCGCTTCAAGCACCGCGCCGCACACAGAAAAGTATACGTTCGGGCCCGTTAAGCGACGGGAATCTTCAAACAATGGCACGCTACTCAATCGTCTTGTTCCGGGGCATACACAATGCCGCGTTCATCGCGGGTCATGCCTTCCATGTGGCTGAAGCTGGACTCGTTATTTTGATTTATCCACGACGCCATGGCGGCATTGCTATCGGCAACTTGTTTTTTCACTGCGCCTTGATTAGCCACATCGCCGCTTGGATTAAATTTTGTGATTTGCTTCCAACAACGCGCCAACGCATCACCAAAAATCAAGACTAAATCGCCCGCTTCGGCTAAATTCAAGGCCGCATCAATGGCTTGCTGCTCATCAGGAATCACATGAATATTCGCTTCCAAAACACCATTAGCCTTCAAACGCGCTGCCATCATATTCGGAATTTCATCGCCATCGCGGCCACGTAAGCCGTCATCGCGTTTTAAGATATACAGATCGAATTTATCGGTGACGACATCGGTAATTTCAAGAATATCTTCATCGCGGCGATCACCCGGCGCGGCCAATACTACAATCCGCCGATTACTGACTTCCAAGCGCTGAATCAAATCAGTCATAACGCCAACGGCATGGGCATTGTGTCCGTAATCCAGAATCACTTTAAACGGATGCTCAGAGAACACATTCATTCGGCCCGGTGCTTGAAAAAAACTGGTATCGAAGGTGCGTAAGCCTTGCCGAATCGAATCTAAACTAACACCCAATGAAAACGCCATAGACGCTGCAAACATGGCATTTTGCACGTTATGCATAGCCTTGCCTTCTAGCGTGGCGGGAATTAAGTGCGTCCACATTAAAGGAATATGGCTGCCTTTATCGTATAGCGTAATCATCTGGCCATTCACGCCTGCTTCCAAGGCGCAGGCACGCCCGCCAGCACGAATGTGTTCGCGCACCAAGCCGTGATCTGGGTTCATGGTCACGTAGCAAATCACTTTCGCTTGAGTGTAGCCCGACATCTTCAAGACATTAGCATCATCGGCATTGAGCACCGCGCAATCTTCTGCTACTTCCACCACAATGCGTTTTACTTCCGCCAATTGCTCAAGTGTATCAATACCTTTTATGCCGAGGTGATCTGACTGCACGTTCAGCACCGCACCGACATTGACATTGCGCACACCCATACCCGCGCGCACTAAGCCACCGCGCGCAGTTTCTAGCACCGCTAAATCGATTTTTGGATCCGAGAGCACCATGCGCGCCGACACCGGCCCAGTCATGTCGCCTTCAATGGTGCGTTGGCCATCTATGTACACGCCGTCGGTGCTGGTCATACCAGGCGTGAAGCCGGCCATTTTGCAAACATGCGCCAACATGCGCGAGGTGGTGGTTTTGCCATTGGTGCCGGTAATTGCGGCAATCGGCACGCGCGACGGCGCCCCTGGCGGAAACAACATATCGATAACAGGACCAGCGGCATCGCGTGGCGTGCCTTCACTGGGCGCCACATGCATACGAAAGCCTGGCGCGGCATTCACTTCGCAAATACCGCCGCCAATTTCGCGGTACGATTCGGCAATATTTTTGCTTAAGAAATCAACGCCGCCCACATCCAAACCAATGGCGCGGATTGCGCGCACCGCCATATCACGATTATCAGGGTGAATGATATCGGTAACGTCGGTTGCTGTGCCGCCGGTTGATAGATTAGCAGTGGAACGCAAGGGCACAATTTGCCCTGCGGCAGGAATAGAATCAGCGGTCATTTCCATGCGGCCCATCATCATCTTGGCCTGCGCGTCTAGTTCAATGCGGGTCAGTACTTTTTCATGACCAACACCGCGGCGCGGATCAGAATTAACGATATCCACCAACTCGGCAATGCTACGCTGACCATCGCCAATCACTTGGCCCGGCGTACGTTTAGTGGCTGCAATCAACTCGCCATTGACTACCAACAAACGGTGATCATCACCTTCTAAAAATGTTTCAACAATCACTGAACGCGAATGCTCTTTGGCTGCCGCAAAACCCATCGCCACCTCTTCATCATTCATCAAGCGAATAGAAATACCGCGGCCATGATTGCCGTTATACGGCTTAGTAACTACCGGAAAGCCAATTTTATGCGCCGCAGCAATGGCGCGGTCTTGATGTTGCACTAACACTTGTTTGGGAATCGGCAAACCAAGGCTGCCTAAAATTTTATTGGTTTCTTCTTTATCAGAAGCCAATTCAACGGAAATATACGGTGTTTTGCCAGTAATTGTTGCTTGTATGCGTTGCTGATATTTGCCATGCCCAAGCTGGATAAGTGATTGTTCGTTTAAACGCACCCAAGGAATATTTCGTTCTTCTGCTGCGCGTACTAAAGAGGCTGTTGACGGGCCCAAGGCGCGACGCTGAGCGAAGCGAATAAATTCATCGCGTGCTTCTGGCCATGTCCAATCGTCTGGCACAGCACGTTCACTACGCAGTTCTTCAGGCAACAAAGAGCTCAATAATTTCAGCGCCAATTCGCCCGCTTCAATGCCTTCTTCACGCTGCGCATATTCATACACCACCGAATAGCAGCCCGGCTTGCCATCCAAAGATCGTGTCCGTCCAAAGGTGACGTCTTCACCGGCCATATTTTGCAATTCAATGGCCACATGTTCGAGCACATGCCCAAGCCATGTGCCTTCGTCTTCTTTCATGCGCCGAATAAAGCCGCCCGGTTCTTTATAGGAACAGCCATGCACGTTGAGCTCGGGTACCGCTGCCACCAAGGCATCAACAAACGCTAGCCCTAAGCGGCCGGTGGGCCATTGCTCAAGAACGCCTAAATCCAGCTCTAAGCGAATCACTGGGAAGTGAGCGTATTGCGATGGACCACCATAAACCGAACGAGCCAAAATGCGCATAAAAACTCCTGCTATTTTTTAGAGGTAACCAGGCTTCCAGGCGAAGCCACGCGTGTATGCAAATTAAAGGTACTGCCAGCTACTAGTATATGCACGCGCAAACCCAACATACATACTGGCGAGCCTTCATCGGCCTGATCCATTGATGAAAATTCCAAATCAGTAGCATCCACAATGGTCACCGCACCAGAGCCCCCCACTTCCAACTTTTGCTCTGGGCTAATGAACGCAGCGGAATCTTCATCCAAGCCAATACCAATCGCGAATGGGTTATATGCCAGCGCCGCGGTTAAGCGACCCAAACGATCGCGTTGGCGGAAATGTTGATCGATGATAAAGCGATTGGTTAATCCTAAGCCAGGCGCTAAGCGAACATTGCCAGCAATCGGGGTTGAGCCTTCTTCGCCGAATGCAATCATGTGCTCACTCATGAAGCTAGCACCGGCACTGGTGCCACATACATGCACGCCATGGGCGTTCAGTTCGCGCACTTTCTTCGCCACCGGCGTACCGCCCAGTAAGGTGGCTAAGCGTAGCTGGCTACCACCGGTAAAAAATATACCGCTCACACCATCTAGCACCGCTAGGCGTTTAGGATCGGAGGCATCCTTGCGGGTTTCAAAATCTACTGACACGGCAGATTCTGCACCCAATGCCATAAAAATACGTTCGTATTTTGGCCCGGTTTCCAATAAGCGACTAGCGCTAGGAATAATCGCGATGCGTGCATTGGCACCGCCGCACAATTCAACGAATCGACTTAATATCTGCGGGTTATTTTCTTTAACTTCGGCACCACCGACGGGAATAATCCAGCCGCGTGTTTTGCCTGTGGGTGAAATACTAGGGCACATAAAGTAAAAGGAATCTCCAGATTTTTATTGTTTTCGGCATAAAACGCTATTTTCGCCGCACATTCAACCATTATTCACTAAATTACCCGCTAAAGACACCTAGAATATTAAAATCAACAGAACACGGCATAAGCAATAATCATAAGAAAATCGGAAATTACTGGTTTTTTGACAAAAGCCTTTGCTAAGATGAAATAAGAAAGGCATTACGCCAATAATTTAGTTCAGGATGTGTATGTGTGGTTTATTTGGCTCCTTAGGCAATGCCTTGGTGGCTCCAGCGTTTCAGTCCAGTTTTGCCCAGCTACGCCACCGCGGCCCCGACGATACCGAAATTATCCAGCCCAATGGTGAGGTGACCTTAGCTTTTCACCGCTTGGCGATAATGGACCCAACACATGCCGGCGATCAGCCTTTTCACAGCCAGCAAGACGATGTTTGGCTGATGTGCAACGGTGAGGTGTACAACTACCCTGCCCTGTACGCTCGCTACCAAGACAGCTACCCGTTTAATTCGCATTCCGATTGCGAAGTTATCTTGCCTTTATACAAAGCGCTCGGCATTGCCGAAACCGCGCGCCAGTTAGATGCCGAGTTTGCACTGATTATTTGGGATCAAAAGATTGGCATGCTATTTGCAGCCCGCGACCCAATCGGCATTCGCCCTTTGTTTTATGGCTATAGCGCGCTCGATGGCAAAATCATGTTTGCCTCAGAAATGAAAGTAATATCGCCGTTATGCACCGATGTGTTAGCTTTTCCGCCGGGTCATTATTACGATGGCGAAGGACAATTCATTTGCTATCGCAATATTAGCGAAGTCACTGAATTTCACCACGACCCCATCGACAAAGTACTGCTTGAGATTCGTGAGCGCTTGATTGAAGGGGTACGAAAGCGTTTGGTGGCTGATGTGCCGGTCGGTTACTTACTTTCCGGCGGGCTAGATTCTTCTTTGGTATGCGGCATTGCCGCGCATGTCCTGAAAAAGCCACTAATCACCTTTGCGGTGGGTTTAAATAAAAGCCCGATTGATTTGCCGTATGCTAAGAAAGTGGCCGACTTCATCCATTCTGAGCATCATGAAGTACTATTCGACCGCGATGACACTCTGAATTGTGTCCGAGATGTAATCTGGCATACCGAAACCTGGGATATCACCACCATTCGCGCATCCATAGGTATGTATGTGGTCTGCAAATATATCCATGAGAAATCTAACATCAAAGTACTACTCACCGGTGAAGTGAGCGATGAGATTTTTGGTTATAAATATACCGATTTCGCGCCTAGCGCTGCTGAGTTCCAAAAAGAATCGGCCAAGCGCATCAACGAATTATATATGTATGATGTGCTACGCGCTGATCGATGTATTGCTGCGCATTCGCTGGAAGCGCGTGTACCGTTCGCCGATCTGGATTTTGTTTCGTATTGTATGGCGATTGACCCTGCCTTAAAAATGAACACCTACAAGATGGGCAAATACCTGCTTCGCAAAGCTTTTGACGGCATGAATATTGTGCCGGAGGAAATACTCTGGCGCGAAAAAGCCGCTTTTTCCGATGCCGTTGGGCACTCCATGGTGGACTATTTAAAAGAGCACGCCGAAAGCCTGTATAGCGATGCCGAGCTGTTAGCCGCTAGCGATAAATACCCTGAAGCTTCGCCCTTTACCAAAGAGTCACTCTGGTACCGCGATGTTTTCGAACAGTTTTATCCTGGTCGCGTGGCGCTTATCAAGGATTTCTGGATGCCCAACAAATCCTGGCAAGGGTGCAATGTGAACGACCCGAGTGCCCGTGTGTTGGCCAATTATGGCAATTCAGGCCTCTGACGAAAGTGCGTATTTGTGGCATAGTAAACACCTAACAACGACACAACTGTTAAATCTTATGCATGTACATCGCTTTGCAACAACCTGCTTAGTAGGCTTGGCATGAGTCGCCTGACAATTAGAATGGCAACACTTTCTGATTTAAGGCTACTAGCCGAATTATTTGATGGCTACCGTCAATTTTATTTACAGAAACGAGATATTGAACGAGCGCGCGATTTTATTACTGAGCGTTTAACACGTAACGATTCCTGGATTTTAGTTGCAGAACAACATGATGAGCTACTCGGCTTTTGTCAGCTTTATCCAAGCTTTAGCTCAACAACCACTAGTCGTATTGCTATTTTAAATGATTTATATGTAGCCAATACAGGCCGCAAGAAAGGCATAGGCCTGGCACTTATGCGCGCAGCGGAAGACTTGGGTAAAAATCTTGGCTTAACCAGTCTTGAGCTCGCCACTGCAATTAGCAATACCTCGGCGCAAAGCTTGTATGAAAAACAAGAATGGAAACGCGATCAAGAATTTTACTACTACAGTAAAAACATACCGAGCTAAGCGCATGAATAAGAAAATACTGTTATTGATTGGCGTTGCCTTGCTGTTTTTTTACATTGGCCGCAACAGTGATAAAATTAGCACACAGAATAATCAATCAAGCACAGTAGCGCAAGCTAGCACAACACCAAATACGCCGCTAAAGCCTTCGCATACCAATCAGTCAAACGCTATATTGCGCGCATTTGAACAACAGCAATCCGACATTCCGGTGCAAGGCACCGGCCAAATCATCAAAGAATTGGCCGATGATAATAATGGCAGTCGCCATCAGCGCATTTTGCTTAAACTACCTGAAGGTTTGACCATCCTAATTGCTCACAACATCGATTTAGCGCCGCGCGTTGATAATATTCAAGCCGGCGATGCAATTGAATTTAAGGGTGAATATGCATGGAATGCAAAAGGCGGCGTGGTGCATTGGACACATCACGACCCGAATGGACGACATCCTGATGGCTGGTTAAAACACCAAAACCGCACCTATCAATAAATTTTGTATGCTTGAATGTATTAGACTAAGCCTATGACTCGCACTTCCTCACGATTATTGTTTTTTTGTAGCTTGCTGCTGCTGAGTACTGTTTTATCGGCGAGCACACGTGTGGTACAGGAAGTTGATTTGGGCAACAAGTCTAAAACTTCAGATTCAGTTAATAGCAATGAAAATTTCGAGCAAGTAGCATCAAGCAACAATCCTAAAGTTGAGTTACAAACCAACAAAGGCAGCATTGTTATTGAATTATTTCCCGAGCGAGCGCCGGTAACGGTCAGAAACTTCCTAGCCTATGTACAGTCAGGTTTTTATAACAACACGATTTTTCATCGTGTAGTTAAAAACTTACTAATTCAAGGCGGTGCGTATAGCCCTTCGCTGAAAATAAAAACTGATCGCGGCTATATTAAAAGCGAAGCGAATAACGGCTTAAACAATACCCGCGGTACCATTGCCGCAGCTCGTCGAGCCAACGATAGCGAGTCTGCTAGCAGCCAGTTCTTTTTTAATGTAGTGGATAATCCACAATTTGATTTCAGCTCAACAAGCACTATGTCATCACGCGGTTATGCGGTATTTGGGAAGGTTATTAAAGGCCAGGAAATTATTGACGCTATACGTTTAATTCCAACCACCAACGTTGATGCCATTGGCGTTAATGTACCAAAAAGCCCAATTATTATCACCGAAGCGCGTGTGCAGGAATAATGCGGTGAGCCAAGTTTTTATTTCTGATTTGCATCTGGATGAAAGCCGCCCAGAAACCAGCGCACAATTTTATGCACTATTGCGCACACAATGCCAAGGTATTGAAGCCTTATACATTCTTGGCGATTTATATGAGGCCTGGATTGGCGACGACGATGACAGTGAATTAGCGCAAAACACCCAAAATGCCTTAGCCGAATGCAAAGCTAGCGGCACACACATTTTTGTGCAGCGTGGCAACCGCGATTTCCTGCTTAGCACACAATTCGCTGAACGCGTTGGTGCGCAATTATTGCCCGATTACGCAGTGATTACCTGCGCCGGCGAACCGGCTTTGCTAATGCATGGCGATTTACTGTGCACCGACGATAGCGCTTACCAACAATTCAGAATGCAATCGCGCAAGCCTGCATGGCAGCAGCATTTGCTTTCGCAATCATTGGCCGCTAGGCGCGTGTTTGCCGAACACGCGCGGCAAACCAGTCAAGCGCGTCAAACCGAGTTGAAAGATGCCCATCAGCTTGAAAGCATCACCGATGTAAATCAGCAAGCAGTGCTTGATACCATGCAACACTTTGGTGTGCGCCGATTAATTCACGGACACACACATCGTCCTGCTCGCCATGCACTAAACATTCAAGGGCAAGCAGCAGAGCGAATTGTGTTAGGCGATTGGTATGAACAGGCGTCTAGTTTGCTGGTAAGTGGCAATCAAATTACCCTTAGTTTTGCCCAAGCACAGTAATTTCCTGCATTTCATAAGCAGTAAAACCGGACAACTTACGCGCCTCAATATTAAACGGGCCTCGTATCGAACCTTTAGCAAAGTCCTTTAATAATGCAATGAATTCAGTTTCAGGTTGCTTTCCTTCGCACTCACAACAATAATTGAACCAATTTGTGCCAATCGCAACATGGCGAATTTCTTCACTAAGAATCACCTCTAAAACAGCTGCTGAGCGCAGATCATTTAGCTGTCGCAATTTTTCAATCATACCCGGTGTTACATCTAAGCCGCGAGCTTCTAAAAGCCGTGGCACCAAAGCCATTCGCGCTAAGCAGGAATATTCAGTTTTTTCGGCCATTTCCCATAAGCCGTTGTGCGCTTTGAAATCGCCGTAGGTAAAACCTAATTCGGCAAGCCGCGTTTGCAGCAGTTGAAAATGCCGCGCCTCATCAATGGCTACGCTTAGCCAATCGTGATAATACACCGCAGGCATGCCAGCAAAGCGTTGCGCTGCATCACACGCTAAATTGATGGCGTTGAATTCAATATGTGCAATAGCATGCAACAACGCAGCCCTGCCCTCAACACTTCCTAAGCCGCGTCTTGGCACATCACGTGGCTGTACAAGTTCGGGCAAAAGCGGCCGGCCGGGCGCTTCAAACGCATCAAATATACGTTCGCAATCGAGCACTGTGGCTGAGTTTTTTAAAGCATCATGCATGTGCTGAATTGCACACAGTTTGTCAGCCACGGAATTTTCTAATAGCGCTGTACGCGCAAGCTGGCGTAGCTCAAGGGGCATGGTTAAACCGTATAAAACTCAGATTTTTGCTGCATCACTACGCGCATGTTCAAGCTTCTCAAAATAACCCGATTCAATACCAGTGATGTATTCGCCGGTAAAGCAGGATGAATCAAAATGACAGATTTTGTGCTTTGGCCCGGACACTGCATCTTCTAAATCAGCAATGTCTTGGTAAATTAACCAATCACAGCCAAGCAAGGATTGAATTTCAGCTTCTGTGCGGTTGTGTGCCACCAACTCGGTTGCAGCCGGCATATCTATGCCATATACGTTCGGAAACCTTACTGGCGGCGCTGCTGAAGCCAAATAAACCTTGCGCGCACCGGCCTCACGTGCCATCTGCACAATCTGCTGCGAGGTAGTGCCGCGCACAATAGAATCATCCACTAATAACACCACACGATCTTTGAATTCAAGTGGAATCGGATTGAGCTTACGCTTCACAGATGCAACACGCTGTGTTTGACCAGGCATAATAAAAGTGCGGCCAATATAGCGATTTTTGATGAACCCTTCACGGTATTTCACACCTAACAAACTGGCAATTTCAAGTGCCGCATCACGCGAAGTATCGGGAATGGGAATTACCGTGTCAATGTCGTGGTCGGGACGCAGGCGTAGGATTTTTTCCCCGAGCTTAACGCCCATGCGCATACGCGCTTTATGCACGGAGATATCGTCCATCATTGAGTCTGGGCGCGCGAAATACACAAATTCGAAAATGCACGGAGTATGCTTTTGCTTCGGTGCAGCCTGATGTACATGCATTTGACCATCATCAGTAATGACCACTGCTTCACCGGGAGCAATATCACGTAATCGTGTAAAGCCAAGAATATCGAGCGCAACCGACTCAGAAGCTACTGCATATTCATCAGTAAGTAGGGTTTCGCGCTTACCAAGTACCAATGGACGGATACCATTGGGATCACGGAATGCAAGCAATCCAAGTCCGAGAATTGT
>JAYTOD010000068.1:0-6728 GCA_043747995.1 Arenimonas sp. | reverse complement strand
AAAAATGGATATTTTCATGGCATCTATTTCGATAGAGCAAGCAAATCGCTTGCGATGGTTTCAGGATTAAATGGCGGCCGAATTAGCCCAGCAAATTCTGCATTCGGATTCAACAACACTAACGTTGCCGAGTGATCCATCGTATACGAATCGCCTTGCGGTACCTTCATATACACCAAACCTAATGACCGTGTGAACTCGCTGAGCTGCGCTTCTGGAGCGGTGGCGGTGAGTGTGTCTTTATTAAAAAATGCCGCGTATTCGGCCAGTAATTTCGGGTTATCGCGCTCTGGATCAACCGATACAAACAACAGTTTGGGTTTATTTGGCAGTTTGGATGCCGCCCAAAGCGTTTGCGCACGCGCCAAGTCGGTTAGTGTAGTTGGGCAGACGTCCGGGCAATGTGTGAAACCGATAAAAATCACGGTCCATGAGCCTTTCAGTTGTTCAGCAGCTATTGGTCCGCTTACACTTTGCAAATTAAAGGCGGGCAATGCCCGTGGCGTTTCAATCAGCGTGGCACTGGTTAATGCAGGTTTTACCACAACGGGCAATTCAGTTGGCGTAAAAAACCTTTGCGATAAAGCAAGACCTAAACCAGCAGCAACAGCCATCACTAAAATAAGGGTGATTTTCTTGTTCATTAAATCCACGGTATATGTAAAAGTCTGGGTAAATTATAGCCTTAGGGCGCTATAATAGGCATTCTTATTGTGTTGAGGCCGCTATGAGCGCAGAACTTTCTAGCATTATCGATTTCATCCGCTATGGTGCTAGCCAATTTGGCCGGGCAGGGCTAAGCTTCGGGCATAGCTTTGATAATGCGCTTGATGAATCCACGCAGTTAGTTTTGCATGCCCTGCATTTACAGCACGATATTGGCCCAGCCTATGGCCAAGCCAAGTTAACGGCAGATGAAAAAAAGGCGGTTTTGGCCTTATTCCAGCGCCGTATTGACGAGCGTATACCGGCATGCTACTTAACCGGCGAAGCATGGTTTGCTGGGCTGAGTTTCAAATCTGATGCCCGCGCTTTGGTGCCGCGTTCGCCGATTGCTGAATTAATTGAATCGGGTTTTGAGCCATGGCTGGGTGGCTTGCCAGTTGAACGCGCGTTGGATCTTTGTACCGGCTCTGGTTGCATTGCCATAGCGATGGCGCATTACAACCCAGAATGGCAGGTTGATGGCGTGGATATTTCAGATTCGGCTTTGAGTTTAGCAGCAGAAAACAAAGCTCGCATGCATGCCAGTAATTGCACACTTATACAATCCGATTTATTCGCAACGCTAGTAGGCAAACGCTACGATTTAATCGTGACCAATCCTCCGTATGTCACCAACGACGAAACCGATGCCTTACCACAGGAATATACGCATGAACCCGATCTGGGTTTGCGAGCTGGCAATGACGGCTTGGATTTTGCGCTAAAAATTCTGCGCGATGCGCCGGAGCATTTATCCGACAATGGCTTGCTAGTCTGTGAAGTGGGTGAGAGCGAGCAGCATCTGATTAAATTATTGCCAGAAGTTCCGTTTGCTTGGGTTGAGTTTAAAGTGGGGCAGATGGGCATCTTCGTGATTGACCGCAACGATATCCTCGCGCATCATGAAAAAATAAAGCATCTTGCGGATTTACGTTAAAAGGAAAATGGGTGTCAGACAACCAATTCGGAAAATTATTTGCAGTAAGCACCTTTGGCGAGAGCCACGGGCCAGCCATTGGTTGCGTGATTGATGGCTGTCCGCCGGGCATCGACATTAGTGCTGAAGAATTTAGCCTTGATCTGATGCGGCGCGCTACTGGCAAATCACGGCACACTTCGCAACGCCATGAAGCCGATGAGGTAGAGATTATGTCTGGTGTGTATCAGGGCAAAACTACCGGCACACCCATTGCATTAGTGATCCGCAACACCGATGCGCGCAGCAAAGACTACACAAACATAGCTGAGCAATTCCGGCCTGGTCACGCCGATTATACCTATCATCATAAATACGGCATTCGTGATCCTCGTGGTGGCGGGCGTTCATCGGCACGCGAAACCACCATGCGCGTGGCTGCGGCAGTGATTGCCAAAAAATGGTTGTTCGATAAATACGGCATTGAAATCCGCGCTTGTGTGAATCAAGTAGCAAATATCAAAGCTGATGTTAGCCAAACTATTGATTGGCAGGTGGTAGAAAGCAATGCGTTTTTCTGGCCACATGCAGAGCAAGTTACCGAGTTAGAAGCGTTCATGGATTCGATACGTAAATCCGGCGATTCGGTAGGTGCGCGTGTGTATGTGTCTGCTAAAAACGTTCCTGTTGGTTGGGGGCAACCCATCTATGGAAAAATTGATGTGGAATTAGCCGCAGCAATGATGTCGATTAATGCCGTTAAGGGTGTTGAGATTGGCGCCGGATTCGAGGCCGTAACGCAACGTGGCACACAGCACCGCGATTTAATTAGCGCGCAAGGTTTTTTGAGTAATCATGCCGGCGGTATTTTGGGCGGCATAAGCACTGGCCAGGAAATCACTTGCCAGGTGGCATTCAAACCCACTTCTAGCTTGCGTTTGCCAGGCCAAACACTAAATACCTTGAGTGAGCCGGTTGAGGTGATTACCACCGGCCGCCACGACCCGTGCGTGGGCTTGCGCGCACCGCCAATCTGCGAAGCGATGATGGCATTAACACTAATGGATCTTGCTCTACGTCATCGCGCACAATGCGGCGATGTGCCGCCACAAATCCCATTAATCCCCAATGAAAAGCAATAAGCTAGGAATGCCATGAAAAAATTTACTGTCGCAGTCGTTGGTGCAACCGGCGCCGTTGGCCAAACCATGCTGTCTATTTTAGTGGAACGTAAATTCCCAATTGAAACATTGTACGTATTAGCTTCTGAGCGTTCCGCAGGGCAACAAATTTTATTTAACGGAAAAAAAATTATTATTGAGGATTTAGCAAGTTTCGATCCGGCCGGTGTAGATTTCGCTTTATTTTCTGCGGGTGGTTCTATTTCCAAAGAATATGCGCCAAAGTTTGCTGCTGCAGGCGCTATTGTTATCGATAACAGCTCAGCATTTCGAATGGACGATGATGTGCCATTAGTTATTTCTGAGGTTAACCCAGAAGCATTAAATTCTATTCCGCGTGGCATTGTGGCTAATCCGAATTGCTCAACTATGCAAATGCTGGTTGCCATTGCACCCATTCATCGTGCAGTGGGTATCACTCGCATCAATGTAGCCACTTATCAATCGGTTTCCGGAGCAGGACGTTCTGCCATGGAAGAATTAGGCCGGCAGACCGCAAATATTTTGAGTTTTAAAGATCCAAACCCTGAGCGTTTTCCAGTACAGATTTCATTCAACCTGATTCCACATATTGATGATTTTTTAGATAATGGCTACACCAAAGAAGAAATGAAGTTGGTTTGGGAAACCCAGAAAATTCTTGCCGATTCAACTATCTTAGTGAACCCAACTGCTGTTCGCGTACCGGTTTTTTATGGTCATTCCGAAGCTGTGCATTTGGAAACGAAAACTAAAATCAGCGCTGCTGATGCGCGCGCATTATTGGAAAATGCACCGGGCGTGGTGGTGGTTGATGAGCGTAAAGCCGGCGGCTACCCAACGCCAGTAACCCATGCATCAGGCACCGATGCTGTATATGTTGGGCGTATCCGTGAGGATGTGTCGATGGCTAATGGTCTGAATCTTTGGGTGGTTTCAGATAATATACGCAAAGGTGCGGCATTAAATGCGATACAAATTGCAGAAATTCTGGCCAACAAACGTTCGGCTTAGTCATTGGGGTACATAGTGCGGCATCTGAAATTCCAGCAACTCAGCATCGCTTTATTGCTCGCGCTATCAAGTTCAACGGTATTCGCCTTGAGTCTTGGCCAAGTGCAGATGCGCTCGAGTCTAGGGCAGCCTTTGCTTGCAGAAATCCCGGTTTATGATGCTGATGATGCTGACGCGAAATCACTCAATGTTAGCTTGGGCACGGATGATGCATTTCGCCGCTTAGGATTGGATCCAAAAATTTATAAAGACGTTCAAATCCAAGTCCTCAGCAACGAGAATGGTCAGTATTTTATTGAGTTGCAAACCATCAGGCCATTCAATGAGCCATTTTTCAATGTGCTACTTGCTGCTGACTGGCAAAATGGCGGACGCTTGGTTCGCGAATTTACTGCCTTGGTAGACCCTCCCTATATTGCCAATACGGCTGTTCAAACCATAGAAACGCCTACAGTGATATTGAGCCCAGTGATTGCCGAACCTGAAATTACGCAAACGCCGCAGCGCACACCAAGCATTGCCACTGGGGCTATGCCAACACAGACTAAGCTTGCCGCTAAGCCGGTTAGCAAGCCTATTCCGCTTAAAGCTAAGGCTATTAATGCAACGACTGCAAGAGAAAAAGTAGCGATAACGCCGCCAGTGCAAACCGTCCGTATTCAGGCCACACAGAGCAATCAATTAGTGGTTGAGAAAGGCGATAATCTCAGCAGTATTGCCACTCGCCAGCAACAGCAGTTAGGGTCAACAAGCATTAGCCTGAATCAAATGATGAATGCTATTCAACGCGCTAACCCGGAAGCGTTTATCAATGGCAATAAAAACTTATTGAAAAGCGGCAGTATTGTACGCTTACCGAATGAGCAACAGGTTGTTGCCTTATTGCCAGAAGATGCGGCCAATTTATTGCAGAAACAATGGGCCAATAAAATCATGGCGCAGCCAGCTCCAGTGTTGAGTTCAGCCAATAAGTTGAATCGCCAATCACCCGCGCGATTACCCATAGCGCTTAGTAAAAAAGAAAGTACAGCAACGGCCGCCAATCAAGGGCGGCTGAAAATTATTCCAACGGAAGGTGTTATGAATAATGCAGGCAGTCAATCCGGTGCAAGCAAATCTGGGCAAGGGCAGGAACTTCGCGCAGAAAATACCTTATCACAAGAAGAGGGCGCTGCACGGCAAGCTGAAATTTCAACGCTTAAAAATCAACTCAGCGAAGCGGAAAATTTGCAAATTGAAAGCAAGCGCTTAATCGAGCTGCAAAGCTCGCAAATTAAGCAGCTCACCAAGCGTATGCAGGACCTAGAAAAATCAGGCACAGGAAAAGCAGCTACAACAGAAACACCAACGCAAAATCAGGTTGCTGATGCAAGTAAAACCCAGAGTAGCAATGCTTGGTATTTCAGCCCATTCGTTATTCTGGCCGGGTTATTATTGGTGGCCGGATTATTGGGTATGCTACTCAAGCAAAAAAGAAAATGAGTGCTTTATAAGCTAGTGCAGTGTGGTTTTACTTAGCCCTATTTAGATAATAATCGAATACCTTGAATAATGATTAGGCCCATGGTTATTGCTAATAACAGCATGCGGGTTTTGTTTAATTTTTCGGCAGCGTTTGCAGGCTGTAATTTTTGTTTTGCCTGCGCTGGCAGAAATGATTGTTTCTGCTGCGTTTCAAGCAAACCTTGCTCAAGCATTATTTCACGTGCTTTACGGTAATCATCGGCGTGCAGAACCCATAATTGTGGCTGTTGTTCAAGCGTAACTGATTTGTTTTCGTTATAGGTAAATTCGCGGCGTGAATAGTTTTTATAGCTTCGACCGCCAATCACTTTAGTTGCAATGCCTGCTTCAATAAATAAATTCTGCACCAGTTCTACGTTTTCTAGGCGAGGCGAAGTAAACAGCATTCTCATGAATTAAGTCTCTGTAGTTTCGGGAAGTACGCGGATTAAACCTTCTTGTGCAACGCTTGCAATTAACACGCCATGGCGGTTATAAATGCTGCCGCGCGCCAAGCCGCGGGCACCTTGCGCAGTTGGGCTATCTAAATCATACAACAGCCAATCATCGATACGAAACGGCCGATGAAACCATAGAACGTGATCGAGCGATGCCATTTGCACATTGTTTTGATAATAGCTGATAGCGTGCGGAAACGTGGTGGTGCCAAGTAAATAGAAATCCGATGCATACGCCAACATGGCACGATGCATGTTTACATCATCACCAATGGTTTGCGTTAAGCGAAACCAGACTTGCTGATAGGGCGGACATTTTGTTGGATGCATTTCATCGCGCGGATATACAGGTCGCATTTCAAAAGGTCCCATGCGCGATAACCAACGCTGCATTTTTGGTGACAATTTTGCCATTTGTTCGGCGCTTGGTGGCTCTTTCGGCGGTATGTCTTCCGGTTGCGGCACTTCTGGCATATGCGATTGATGCTCTAAGCCAGGCTCCGATTTCTGAAATGATGCGGCAAATACTAAAATTGGCTGGCCATGTTGAATAGCCGTTACGCGCCGAACCGAGAAGCTGTGGCCATCGCGCGAACGATCAACATCAAACACAATCGGTGCGTTTATGTCGCCGGCGCGCAGAAAATACGCGTGAATAGAATGTACCGCCCGATCAGCGTCAACGGTTTGCTGTGCGGCACTTAGCGATTGGCCCAATACTTGTCCGCCGAACACATACTTGGTGCCGATGTCGCGGCTTTGGCCGCGGAATAAATTTTCTTCCAAGCGCTCCAATGTTAAAAGTGAAACCAATTCGTTGACGACGTTATCGCTCATAGCAGACCTTTACGGCTTAAGGGGAGTGAGTTGTGTTGCGGTTAGTACGTGTGCCCAAGGGAAATGCGGGCCGGGGTCGCGTTTTCGGTACACCAAAACATCTGGATTATCGCTAGATGGTACTTGATCGGTATC
>JAYTOD010000067.1:0-6863 GCA_043747995.1 Arenimonas sp. | reverse complement strand
ATTGATGGCGAATCCTTGAATTATCTGCGTCTATCGGGTCGTGATGAAGGTTTGATTGATTTAGTTGAGGCGTATGCCAAAGCACAAGGTTTGTGGCGCACAGATGTTGAAGCAGAATACAGCGCTGTGCTGAGCTTAGATATGTCTGAAGTATTGCCGTCTTTAGCAGGGCCAAAACGTCCGCAAGATCGTGTGCTATTAACTGATTTGAAAACCAATTTTGCCGATAATTTACGCAGCTTAACCGCTAACCGTAAACCGAAGAATGGCGATGTGGCTAAGTTTGAGAATGAAGGTGGCGATACCGCTATTGGTCATGATGCATCCGCTTCTGCTACCTTCTCAATGAATGGGAAAGATTTCACACTGAAAGATGGTGCGGTTGTTATTGCTGCGATTACCTCATGCACCAACACCTCAAATCCTGCAGTAATGCTTGGCGCTGGTTTATTAGCACGCAATGCCGCCAAACGCGGGTTAAAGCCTGCTCCTTGGGTGAAAACTTCGCTTGGCCCAGGTTCGTTAGTGGTTACCGACTACTTGAAAAAAGCCGATGTGTTGAAAGATTTGGAAGCGTTGGGCTTTTTCGTGGTGGGTTATGGTTGCACAACCTGTATTGGTAACTCAGGGCCATTACCGCCTGAAGTAAGCAGCGCAATTGCCGCTAGCGATTTAACCGTTGCGTCGGTATTGTCGGGTAATCGCAACTTCGAAGGCCGCGTGCATGCCGAAGTAAAAATGAATTACCTAGCCTCACCGCCTTTAGTGGTTGCATATGCCTTGGCCGGCACAGTTAATATTGATTTAAGCACCGAGCCACTTGGCCAAGATAGCGATGGCAATAATGTGTTCCTGAAGGATATTTGGCCAAGCAATCAGGAAATCAGCGACACCATTGTGTCCTCTATTGGCCCGGATATGTTCAAGAAAAACTATGCTGATGTGTTCAAAGGCGATTCGCGTTGGAACCAAATTGCTTCACCAGAAGGTGAGATTTTCTCTTGGAGCGATGCCTCAACCTATATCAAAAATCCGCCCTACTTCGACAACATGAGTATGCAGATTGGCACCATCAACGACATCCACGGCGCGCGCGTGTTGGGCTTGTTCGGCGATTCAATTACCACCGATCACATCTCACCGGCCGGCAATATCAAGGCCAGCTCACCCGCTGGCCAATTCCTGCAAAGCCGTGGCGTTAAGCCGATTGATTTCAACTCGTATGGCTCACGGCGCGGCAACGATGACGTTATGGTGCGTGGCACCTTCGCCAATATCCGCATCAAGAACCTGATGTTTGGCGGTGAAGAAGGCGGCAATACCATTCATTATCCATCGAACGACAAACTGGCCATTTACGATGCGGCCATGCGCTATAAAGCCGACAATGTGCCACTAGTGGTTTTTGCTGGCAAAGAATATGGCACCGGCTCTTCGCGCGATTGGGCGGCTAAAGGCACCACCTTGCTTGGCGTTAAAGCAGTTATTGCCGAAAGCTTTGAGCGCATTCACCGCTCGAATTTAGTGGGCATGGGTGTATTACCATTGCAGTTTATGGATGGCGAAAATGCCGCGTTGCATGGTCTGAAAGGCGATGAGCAATTCGACATCACTGGCTTGCAGGATGGCGCTGGAAAGATCGCTGATGTTAAAGCGACCAGCCCTGACGGAACCCTCAAAAGCTTCCAAGCAAAAGTGCTTTTGCTTACCCCAAAAGAAGTGGAATATTTCCGGCATGGCGGTATTTTGCATTATGTATTGCGCCAATTAGCTAGCCGTAAAGCTACTTAAATAGCTTTTTATTACAAAAAAAGGCGGCTTCGGCCGCTTTTTTTGTTGTTTGTAAATAAGCGCTTGTCAGTTTATAGAGCATATGCTCAAATAAGTTAAACCCTAACCCGCGCAGACCCTTTATATGAGCATAGATCGTCCTTGGCTTAAAAGTTATTTATCAACCACACCGCATGAAATTGATATTAATGAGTATTCATCGATCGTATCGGTTTTAGATAAAGCTATACATGAATATGCCGATCGGCCGGCATTTTCTAATTTCGGCAAGCAGATGACCTATCGTGAAGTTGATAAGTTGAGTAGCCAATTTGCCAACTATCTTATACACGAATTGAAATTGAAGAAAGGCGATCGTGTCGCAATTATGATGCCTAATGTGCTGCAGTATCCAATTGCTATTTTTGGTGTATTGCGTGCTGGTTTAACAGTCGTTAATACCAATCCACTATACACAGCGCGTGAGTTGAAACACCAATTAGTTGACTCGGGCGCGTCAGTATTAGTGGTGATGGAGAACTTCGCGGCCACAGCGCAGGAGATCATCAAACAAACTAAAGTGAAACAAATTATAACCACCTCTATTGGTGAAATGCTTGGCGCGAAAGGCTTGCTCATTAATTTCATGCTGCGGCATGTGAAGCAAGCTATCCCCGCGTTTGATTTGCCTGGCTCGATTTCATTTAAACATGCACTATCACTTGGCAGTAAGCATAGCTTGCCGGTAATCGATATACGTCACGAAGATATTGCCTTTCTGCAATACACGGGCGGTACAACCGGTGTTGCCAAAGGCGCTATGCTGAGTCATGGAAACTTAGTCGCTAACATGATGCAAAGCTCGGCGTGGTTAGGTCATGATTTAAATCATGGCGAAGAAATTATTATTACTGCACTGCCTCTGTATCATATCTTTGCACTAACAGCGAACTGCTTAGTATTTATGAAATTTGGTGGATTAAATTACTTAATTACCAATCCGCGCGATATGCCCGGCTTTGTGAAAGAGCTTAAAGCTAGCAATTTCACTGCCATCACTGGCGTTAATACATTATTTAACGGTTTGTTGAACACACCAGGTTTTGATCAATTGGATTTCTCTAAAGTAAAATTCACACTCGGCGGCGGCATGGCTGTGCAACGTTCGGTTGCTGAACGCTGGAAAAAAGTTACTGGTGTAACCTTAGTAGAAGCTTATGGTTTAACTGAAACCTCACCCGGATGCTGTATGAATCCGACCAACTTAAATGATTTTAATGGCGCTATTGGTCTGCCAATTTCATCAACACATTGCTGCCTGAAGGATGACGATGGCAATTTAGTGACGGGTGATGGTGTGGGTGAATTGTGCGTAAAGGGCCCGCAAGTAATGGTCGGTTATTGGCAGCTGGCTGAAGAAACCGCCAACGTTATTGATGCAGATGGTTGGCTCCATACCGGCGATATAGCCAAGATGGACGAAAATGGTTTCTTCTATATTGTCGACCGCAAGAAAGACATGATTCTGGTGTCTGGCTTCAATGTGTTCCCGAATGAAATTGAAGACGTTGTGTCGGCCATGCCGGGCGTTCTGGAAGTTGCGGCGGTTGGCGTGGCCGATGAAAAATGCGGTGAAGCAGTGAAACTGGTGGTAGTGAAAAAAGACCCCAAACTAACAGCTGAAGATATTAAAGCGCATTGTCGCGAAAACCTAACTGGCTACAAGCAACCACGTATCATCGAATTCCGCAGCGAATTGCCGAAGACTAATGTTGGTAAGATTCTGCGTCGTGAATTACGCGATGCGGCGAAGGTGGATTGAGTTTGCTTACCAAAGATCAAGCAAATGCTGCTGCAGATGTTCTACTTGAAGCTAATAAATCAGCACCGCAAGTTAAAAGAAAGGCGTTCAAGAACGTTAAATTTAGAGCCATTGGTGGCATTTTAGGTTTAGTTATAGCATTTGCAATTAGCCAAGCCTTTGATGTGAAGTTTCTGATGATAGGAGTAATTTCCATGACAACCGGAACACTATTGGGCGAACGTATAGGAAAGCGACGCCAAACAACCGAAAACTAATTACTCAATTTTTAATTACGCAGCTAACTAAAGACCCGCTTCGGCGGGTTTTTCTTATTTAAAACGCAAGCTTTTCTGACTGTATTTTAAATATTATCTGATATTCAATAACTACTATTAACTCTAAAATATGAATGCAATCACACGCATTGCAATGCAACAGATGTGTTGCATTAATAACAGAAGTGTTGTATTTTATCTATGAATAGTAGGCAATTCAAAAAATGGCTAGCTGAACAAGGTGCAACTTTTGCTCCTGGCAAAGGTGGGCATTTAAAAGTAACGCTCAATGGTCAGCGTTCGGTGTTGCCTATGGGCTCTGGTGAATTGAAGAAAGGCACCGCCGCCGCAATTATGAAACAGCTTGGCTTAAAGGATAAATGATGAATCATCTTAACTACCCCGTGCAATTGCAAGCAGCTGAAGAAGGCGGATTTGTGGTCACGTTTCCCGATGTGCCTGAAGCCATTAGCCAAGCTGAGGATACTGATGAAGCTTTACTGCGAGCTGTAGATGCACTTGAAACAGCCTTAGAATTTTATACAGATGATGGCGCTGCTCTGCCCATTGCAAGCAAGCCGAAACGCGGCCAAGCAACTGTGCGGCCTTCCGCATTGGCATGCGTTAAGCTGTGTATTTACCAGGCAATGCGCGATGAAGGCGTGCGAAAATCTGAATTAGCACGACGCTTAGGCTGGCATATGCCGCAAATAGACCGCCTATTGGATTTAAACCATGCTTCTCGGCTGGACCAAGCAGAGGCTGCTTTGAATGCACTAGGCCGAAGGCTCGAAGTTTCCGTGGCATAAATAAAAAGGGCGCTTAAGCGCCCTTTTTATTTCGCTCAATCATTCACTGGCCGCATATACGGGAACAGCAACACATCGCGGATGGAGCTTGAATTAGTCAGCATCATCACTAAGCGATCAATGCCAACGCCCAAGCCGCCGGTTGGTGGCAAGCCTACTTCCAGTGCACGAATGTAATCTGCGTCGAAGTGCATCGCTTCATCATCACCACCGTCTTTCTGGTTTACTTGTTCAGCAAAGCGAGCTGCTTGGTCTTCGGAGTCGTTCAATTCAGAAAAACCATTAGCAATTTCCTTGCCACCTATGAATAATTCAAAACGATCAGTTAAACCCGCATCTAAATCGTTGGCGCGAGCCAAGGGGCTAACTTCAGTTGGGTGCTGGGTAATAAAGGTTGGTTGAATGAGCGTGTGCTCAACAGTTTTTTCGAACACTTCCAACAGCAATTTACCCCAGCCATATGACGGCTTGAAGCGAATACCTAATGCTTCGCAATGCGCACGCATTTTAGCCACATCACGTAGATCATCCATTTTAATCTGCGGATTATGCTCTAGCACAGCATCAGTCATCGCCCAGCGCTTAAACGGCTTGGCTAAATCAATTTCTTGACCATCCCATTGCGCATGCATACTTGGCAATACTTTATCTGCTGCAGCGCGAATCATGCCTTCGGTAAGGTCCATAATTTCGTTGTATGTGGCATAGGCCTCATATAATTCCAACATGGTGAATTCAGGATTGTGGCGAGTTGAAACGCCTTCATTACGGAAGTTACGGTTTATTTCGTAAATTCGCTCTAAGCCGCCAACGGTTAAGCGCTTCAAATACAACTCAGGCGCAACACGCAGATATAAATCTAAATCTAAAGCATTGTGGTGAGTCATAAACGGCTTAGCGGTTGCGCCACCGGGAATGTAATGCATCATCGGCGTTTCCACTTCCAGGAAGCGCTGCGAATCAAGCCAGTTGCGGATAGCTGAAATCACTTGCGAACGTTTGATGAAAACTTCGCGCGCTTCGGGCGTTACAATTAAATCAACATAACGCTGGCGGTAACGTTGTTCAACATCCGATAAACCATGCCATTTGTCAGGCAACGGCCGCAATGATTTGGTCAGCAAGCGAATAGCTTTGCCCTTAACCGACAACTCGCCGGTTTTAGTGCGCGTTAACGTACCCGTTACACCGATAATATCGCCCACATCCCAATGCTTGAATGCTTCATACGAGTCGCCTAAATCGGTGCCGGCTAAATACAGTTGAATGCGGCCACTCATGTCTTGCAATTGCGCAAAACTGGCTTTGCCCATGACGCGTTTTGCCATTAAACGGCCGGCCATCTGCACCGTTTTTTCCAACCCTTGCAAGGCTTCTGATGTCCATTGCTCTTTGTCGGCATAGGCATCTTGCAGATCTTGCGCATATTCAGCGCGCTTGAAATCATTCGGATAGGCAATGCCCTTTTCGCGCAGTGTATTAAGCTTGCTGCGACGTTCGGCTATCAGTTGGTTTTCGTCTACGGGTAAATTTTCAGTTTGCTCAGTCATAATCATTCTTTGGGTTAATTGCTACGGCCAGCACCGGCAGAAATGCCTGCTTTCAAGCTGGCTTCAACGAATACATCAAGATCGCCATCCAGTACTTTTTGCGTATCGGTGCGCTCCACACCAGTGCGCAAGTCTTTAATGCGGCTTTGATCGAGCACATAGCTACGAATCTGACTGCCCCAGCCAATATCCGATTTAGTCGCTTCCAACGCATCTTTCTCAGTATTGCGTTTCAACACTTCTAATTCGTACAGTTTAGCTTTCAGCATTTTCATCGCGGAGTCGCGGTTTTGGTGTTGGCTACGGCCGGTTTGGCATGCTGCCACCGTGTTGGTGGGAATATGCGTGATGCGCACCGCAGATTCGGTTTTATTGACGTGCTGACCACCAGCGCCAGACGAACGATAGACATCGGTACGCAAATCCGCTGGATTGATATCGATTTCAATCGTGTCATCAATCTCCGGGCTAACAAACACTGAAGCGAATGAAGTATGACGTTTATTATCAGAATCAAAAGGCGACTTACGAACTAAACGATGCACGCCAATTTCAGTTTTCAGCCAACCATAAGCATATTCGCCTTCAATGCGAATGGTAGCGCCTTTAATGCCTGCCACATCGCCATCGCTGGCTTCCATGATTTCGGTTTTCC
>JAYTOD010000066.1:0-4624 GCA_043747995.1 Arenimonas sp. | reverse complement strand
ATGCCATGCCGTTCTGAGCTTGCACGGGAATGGCCGTACTCAACAAAGCAATAAGCATAATCGGCAATAAACGCATTGTCTGTCTCAGATTTTGTATTTAGATATTGTAGGACAATTATGTGTGAAGATTGTTGCAATGTATTATGGAAATACACAGCCCCTGTTTTAATTTGAGATGTTAAGTGTTTTGGGAACAAAAAAACCCCGCATCGCTGCGGGGTTTTCGTTTTTGTAGCGAGGTTTTGAGTGGATTAGAAATCCATACCACCCATACCGCCCATACCACCGCCGCCGCCTTGCATAGCAGGCTCATCTTTCTTCGGCGATTCTGCCACCATACATTCAGTGGTGATCATCAGGCCAGCGATTGACGATGCGTTTTGCAACGCGGTACGAGTGACTTTAGTTGGATCCAAAATACCCATTTCAACCATATCGCCGTATTCACCAGTAGCCGCGTTGTAGCCGTAGTTACCGGTACCTTGTTTCACATTGTTCAACACAACCGATGGCTCTTCGCCGCAGTTGGTGACGATTTCACGCAATGGCGATTCCATGGCACGCAAAGCCAATGCAATACCGACGTTTTGGTCTTCGTTGATGCCTTTTAAATTACCGATTGCTGTTAATGCGCGAATTAACGCCACGCCACCGCCAGGAACCACGCCTTCTTCAACCGCTGCGCGGGTTGCATGCAACGCATCTTCAACGCGTGCTTTCTTTTCTTTCATTTCCACTTCAGTTGCTGCGCCAACTTTAATCACTGCAACACCGCCGGCCAATTTAGCCACGCGTTCTTGCAGTTTTTCACGGTCGTAATCAGAAGATGTGTCTTCAATCTGCGCTTTGATTTGCTTGATGCGCGATTGAATACCATCTGCTTCACCGGCGCCATCAATGATGGTGGTGTTTTCTTTCGAGACTTGGATTTTCTTGGCACGGCCAAGGTCTTTGATAGTGGCTTTATCTAAGGACAAACCGACTTCTTCAGAAATAACCGTACCGCCGGTTAAGATGGCCATATCTTCTAGCATCGCTTTACGACGATCACCGAAACCTGGTGCTTTCACGGCGCAAACTTTCACAATACCGCGAATGGTATTAACCACTAAAGTTGCCAAGGCTTCGCCTTCTACTTCTTCAGCTACAATCAATAATGGCTTGCCGGCTTTTGCAACCGCTTCCAATACGGGAAGTAAGTCACGCACATTGGACACTTTTTTGTCGTACAACAAAATGAACGGATCTTCCATTTCAGCCGACATCGACTGCTGGTTGTTAACGAAATACGGCGACAAATAGCCACGATCAAACTGCATGCCTTCAACCACATCCAATTCGTTGTCTAAGCCCGAACCTTCTTCAACAGTAATCACGCCTTCTTTACCCACTTTGTCCATGGCTTTGGCAATCAACTCACCGATGTTGTAATCGGAGTTGGCTGAAATCGAACCGACTTGGGCGATTTCTTTGCTGGTGGCGCACGGCTTGGAGAGTTTTTTCAATTCTTCGGTAGCCGCAACAACGGCTTTGTCCATACCACGTTTCAAATCCATAGGATTCATACCGGCGGCAACCGCTTTCATGCCTTCGCGAATCATGGCTTGTGCCAAAACAGTGGCGGTGGTGGTGCCGTCGCCGGCGTTATCGGATGTTTTCGATGCCACTTCTTTCAACATCTGCGCGCCCATGTTTTCGAACTTATCAGCCAGTTCGATCTCTTTAGCTACCGACACGCCATCTTTGGTGATGGTTGGTGCGCCATAGCTTTTATCTAACACCACATTACGGCCTTTCGGGCCAAGTGTTGCTTTAACGGCATTGGCTAATATGTTGACGCCTTTGACCATACGCGCACGCGCGTCTTCGCCGAAACGGATATCTTTTGCTGCCATAAATAAATTCCTTTAAAAATTATTCAAAAAATGAAAATCATATATATTCACAGGGTGCGCCAAGGCGCACCTTATAGGAGATTTGATTAAGCCAAAATGGCCAAAATGTCGTCTTCTTTAACCACGAGAATATCGTTGCCGTCGAGCTTAATTTCGGTGCCGGCGTATTTGCCGAACAACACTTTATCGCCAACCTTAACAACTGGAGCGCGCACGCTGCCGTTATCCAATGGTTTGCCCGCGCCAACAGCCAATACCTCACCTTTCACCGGCTTTTCAGTGGCCGAGTCCGGAATGACGATGCCGCCAGCGGACAGTTTTTCTTCTTCCATGCGCTTAATAACAACGCGATCGTGCAGTGGCTTGATGTTCATAGTTTACCTTTATGTTTAAAAACAGTATGTTAGATTAGTAATGGTGGGTTATTTTAGCACTCTAATGGCATGAGTGCTAATGTTTGCGTGTAAAAATCCCAAACGGGATGCTTAGTAAGTGGGGCGTGGCTTGACCGGTTTCAAGGGTTCACCCAAAAAATACAGACGGCTCACTATTGTAGAATGACCAAACGATTTGAATCTACGGAACCCCAGTGAAATCATTATTTGCCGCAATGGCTCTATTTTTATCCCTAATGCAACCGGCTATAGCTGTTTCAGAAGCTGACTTACTGCCCGTTGAGCAGGCGTATCCGTTATCGATTCAGGCCAATTCTGCCAGCGAAATCCAAATCAACTGGAAAATTGCCAAGGGCTATTATTTATATAAACACCGCTTTGCCGTTAGCGCAGTTGATGCGTCAGTCATTGTTGGCAACTTGGAGCTGCCAGCTGGTAATAAACACCACGATGAATTTTTCGGCGATGTCGAAACCTATCGCCAGCAAGTATCGGCCACGGTACAGATTCAAAATCCGAAACAGCTAAGCGTGATAGCGCTCAAAGTTAAGTACCAAGGCTGCGCTGATCTTGGTGTGTGCTACCCGCCAACAACGAAACTGCTTAGTGTGACCCTACCCACTTCGGCGGCTTCGACAAGCTCAGCCACCACAGACATAAGTAGTGTTTTATTGGGGTTAGGAAAAACCGGCAATGATTTGCTCAGCGGTGATAAAGCGCTGCCGGAGGATCAAGCATTTATTGTTGAAGCGATTATCAAAGATACCGACAGTATTTTGGTGCGCATGACGCCAGCACTAGGCTATTACTTATATCAAGATAAAATGCAGTTTACACTTAACAGCAAGGATGCACCGGTGATGCTCGGCAAGCCTGCATTGCCCGCTGCCGAACAGTTTCTCGATCCAGAATTTGGCGATGTGCCGGTATATTTCAAACAAGTGGAAATCCCACTTGCGCTGATGCGAACCTCAACTGATGCTGCAAACCTGAGTTTAACCATTGATTATCAAGGCTGTAAAAAAGACGGTATTTGCTATCCGCCAATGCAGAAAAAATTTCAATTGCAATTGCCAGCGGGTGGCATAATTGCGCCTAACATCGCGCCTGAAGGCGCTCCTACAAACGCTCTTACATCAGGCTGGCTAGCCGCCATCTTGTTAGCCTTATTAGGCGGCTTGATACTAAATTTAATGCCTTGCGTATTGCCGGTATTGTCGTTCAAAGCCATGGCTTTAGCACAGGCTGGCAGTGCCGGACATGCGCGCCAACATGCACTTTGGTACACCGCAGGCGTAATGAGTAGTTTTGCGGCATTGGGCATTGGCGTATTGGCCTTACGAAGTGCAGGGCAAGCCTTGGGCTGGGGCTTTCAATTGCAACAACCGATTGTGGTTGGTAGTTTGGCCTTACTAATGTTCGCTATCGGTTTGATGATGTCTGGGCTATTTAATTGGGGCTCAGGCTTTGCTGGCATGGGCCAATCCTTAACCGAAAAATCCGGGCCAGCCGGTGATTTTTTCACCGGCGTGTTGGCAGTAGTCGTGGCTAGCCCATGTACGGCGCCATTTATGGGTAGCGCCCTGGCGTATGCGTTCAGTGCGCACTGGCTGTTAGCGCTCGGCGTGTTTTTAGCATTAGGCTTTGGTTTGGCTGCGCCATTTTTGCTGATTGGTTTTATGCCGAAATTAGCGGCTAAATTGCCGAAGCCCGGCGCATGGATGGACACGCTTAAGCATTGGCTGGCCTACCCGATGTATTTCACTGCAGTCTGGCTTGCATGGGTATTCGGCAACCAAAAAGGCGTTAATGGCTTAGGTTTATTGCTAATTGCGGCGATCACGCTCACTGCCGCACTCTGGTGGTTTGAGCGCCAAAAGCTCAATCCTAGCGTAAAAGCTAAAGCGCTCGCTGTGCTAATTAGCCTCTTGGCGCTTACCAGTTTCACTTTTGCACTGCAACAAACATCGCCAGTAAAAGCTGCAGCCAATGCCGGCAAGAATTACGAAGCATTCAGCACCATTCGTTTAAATGAGTTGCGCACACAAGGCAGGCCGGTGTTTGTTGATATGACTGCTGATTGGTGCATTACCTGCAAAGTCAATGAAAAAGCGGTGTTACATACCGCCGCATTTACGCAGCTACTAAAAGACACTGGCACCGTGTATTTAGTGGGGGATTGGACCAACCAAGATGCCGAGATAACTGCCTATCTAGATCAATACCAAACGCCCGGCGTGCCTTTGTATGTGGTGTATCCAAACGGGTCAGGTGCAGGCAAAAAACTGCCGCAATTGCTAACATTGGACATGATGCGCGAGGCCTTGCAACCCG
>JAYTOD010000065.1:0-7269 GCA_043747995.1 Arenimonas sp. | reverse complement strand
CGTTACGAAAGTTTTGCTGAAGAATTTTCTTCCATTTTGCAACGCCAAACTAACCCAGATAAGCACTAAGGAACTATTCCATGAGTGCTGCTAGTTTTGCCCGCCGCCATAAGAAACGAAAGTTAAAGGCCGAAATTAATGTTGTGCCTTACATTGATGTAATGCTGGTCTTATTGATTATTTTTATGGTGACTGCGCCCTTATTAAATTTAGGAGTGGATATTGATTTGCCAAAATCTAACGCGAAATCGCTTGAGCAGAAAAAAGAACCAATTGTTGTAGTGGTAGATAGTGAAGGCCATTACAGCCTAAAAATGCAGGACATTCCTCAGCAACGTGTTGATGCTGCGATGCTGACCGCCAAAGTTTCTGCCTTTGTGAAAAGCAACCCTGAGGTTGCGGTGTTTGTAGCTGGCGACCAAAAAGCCAGTTACGACACCGTGTATCAGGCCATGGTGTTACTCCAGCAGGCCGGGGTAGAACGCGTTGGCTTGATGAGCAACGCATCCGATTGAGTCCGATGCCGCAAAAGAGTCAAATGCAATGGCAGGCGATGTTATTTACCATCGCGTTGCATCTTGCGCTTATCGGCATTGTGTATTTGTCGTCGGTGTGGGTATTCACGCCCGAAGTGCAGCCCAGTTCGGGCGAGCCTGTGCAGGCCATGCTTTCATTTAGCGCTGATGATTTAGCGAAAGCCAAGAAAGCCGTTCGCAAAGCTGAATTAGCTGCCAAAGAAAGTGCTGCAACGCTGCAAGCAAGTCCTTCGCCGCGCCCGCAAACGGCCACTGAGCAGCAACAACAGGTGGCACAGAATTGGATTGATAATCCACAGCTGGAAAACCAAGAAGCAATTACTAAAAACGCCGCGCTGAGCACTGACAAACAGCAAGAGAAAGCACTTAAGCAAAAACAAAGCCAAGTTGAGCTAACCGAGGCTATCAAAAAAGACGTTGCGGAAGAAAATAGGCAACGTTTAATTCAGCAGCGCTTAGATGCGGTGAAAAAAGAACGTGTTGAGGCCGCTCGGGAAGCGCAAATTGCTGAACAACGGCTAGATGATTTGGCTGCTGGGGCAGGTAGAAATGCACCAAACAAAACGCCAGCTGAACCGTACGCAGGGCAGGCCGGCGTCAATGATTCACTGCGCAGTAAATATATTTCGGCTGTGAATTCGACAGCGCGCTCAAACTGGAATACCGTTCAAATCCCGCAACAAACACGTTGTCAGGTCGAATTTACCCAAATACGTGGCGGTGAAGTTATTGAGGTCAATTTTAAGGTCTGTTCTTTGGATGGCCCTGGCCGTGAATCCGTTGAACGCGCATTGTACAAAACACCGATGCCCTATACTGGCTTTGAAGCGGTATTTCAGCGTAAAGTAGTACTGACATTTTGTTATCCGAATGAGGTTTGTCGATGAGAAAAATCCTGTTGAGTTGTTTGTTATGCCTTTTGCTGCCACTTAATGCGCAGGCGCAGAGCTTGGATGCTGGTGTGGTGATTGGTAATGAATCGGCGCTCTCGATTGCTATTGTGCCGATGCCCTACAACGGCTCTAAATTGCTACCTGATCAGGATGTTGCGTCAGTTATTCGAAATGACTTAAATCGCTCTGGACAATTTCGTGCATTAGACGTAACGCGTATCACCGAAAAACCTGTGCGCGGCTTGGATGTGAGTTTTCCGGAATGGAAAAAACTGAAACAGGATTTTTTAGTGGTTGGCCGCGTGTTGGACTCTGAAGACGGCAATTATTCGATTGAATATGAACTGTTAGATGTGGCCAAACAGCAAAGTTTGTTATCGTTGAAAATGCCAGCGCGTGCAAAAAATGTTCGCCGTTCAGCACATCAGGTTGCTGATCAAATCTATGAAAAAATTCTCGGTGTGCGCGGCGCATTTGATACCCGCATTGCCTATGTTACAGCGAGTGGCTTAGGCCAAAGTATTGAATATCGTTTGATGGTGGCTGACTCGGATGGCGTTAACCCGCAAACCTTAGTGCGTTCGCGTGAGCCTTTGTTGTCGCCAGCATGGAGCCCGGATGGTAAGCGCATTGCCTATGTCAGTTTTCAGAAAGGCAGCTCTGCGATATACATTGTTGAATTGGCTACCGGCATCGGTGCAACTGAGCCGGTGTCTAGTTCCAAAGGTATTAATGGCGCACCAGCATTTTCACCAGATGGTAGTAAACTAGCATTAACGCTTTCGAAATCGGGCAATCCTGAAATTTATATTATGGACATTGCCTCGCGTTCATTGCGCCAAATCACTAATCACTATGCGATTGATACAGAAGCGGCTTGGATGCCCGATGGTCAGACACTATTATTTACATCTGATCGTGGTGGAAAGCCGCAGATCTATCAAACATCAGTAAATGGTGGTGATGCTAAACGCGTTAGCTTTAGCGGCGAATACAATGCCCGTGCCACGATTTCCTATGATGGAAAAAAAGTAGCGACAGCGCAAGGTGGCGGCAATGTATATCGTATTGCTATGATGGATCGCAGTTTTGGCGGCAATGGCCGATGGGAAACTTTGTCGCCAGGCAATTTAGATGAATCGCCAAGTTTTGCGCCGAATGCCAGCATGATTCTGTATGCCACTAAAGATGGTCGGCGCGGTGTATTGTACGCCGTTTCGGCCGATGGCCGAGTTCGCCAACGCTTGGTACTGTCTGAAGGTGATGTGCGCGAGCCAGCTTGGTCGCCATATCGTTAATTGAATTTAAATGTTTTTTACTCGAGGTGTTTTATGAAAAGTCAGCTGAAAATCGTAATAGTGTTTATTGCAGTGGTATTTCTTGCTGCATGCAACAAAAATGTCAAAGATTCGAAGGTAACAAATACTGATTCAGATGCTAATGGCTCACAAACGAGTGAGTCAGGCGATCAAGGCTCGGCAATTGTTAGCGAGGGCGCATTTACAGCACGCGATCTTGACAACAATGCCTGCTTAATGAAACGAGTGATTTATTTCGATTATGACCAAGATTTATTACAGCCGGAATATCAGGCTATTGTTGCTTGCCATGCTAAGTACCTGCGTGATCGCCCGGGCGCACAGATGGCGTTGGAAGGGCATGCCGATGAGCGCGGTACACGCGAATATAACTTAGGCTTGGGCGAACGTCGTTCGAATGCTGTAGCCAGTGCATTTTCGGCAAACGGTGCTGATGCAAGCCGCATTAATGCAGTTAGCTATGGTGAAGAGCGCCCTTTGTGCTTGGATACCGATGATTCCTGTTGGTCGAAAAATCGCCGCGTAGAAATTGTGTATTCGGTGAAATAAGCCAATGAGCTTCCGAGTACTCACTTTTACTTTTTGCCTGCTCGTGGCATTACCGGTTTGTGCGCAACGAACCAGTATAGCCGACCGAGTTACCACGCTCGAGCAGCAAGCTGCCAGTCAAACGCAAGGTGCGAGCCAGGCCAATATTGCGCTGTTGAATAAAAGCACGCAGTTGCAAGATGAAATCCGCTTGCTACGCGCTAGTATTGAGCAATTGCAGAATGATCTTGAACAAGCACGGCAACGTAATCGCGAACAGTATATTGATCTAGAATCGCGGGTCAATACTTTGGAGCAGTCGCCCGAGGTGGGCAAGCCTGCGCCTGTTACTGTGCCTATTAAGCTAGCCACTAAGCCTGTGCCGGCAGCTCCCGTAGCAGCTGAATCGGCAGCCTATCAAAGTGCATACAATAGCTTGATTAAGCAAGGTGATGCAGTAGCTTCTGCAAGCCAATTTCAAGACTTTCTGCAAGCCTACCCGAGCAGTAAATTAGCGCCGAACGCATGGTATTGGTTAGGAGAAAGTTATTATATTACCCAGAACTATGCATTGGCGCTAAAAAGTTTTGATATTTTGAGCCAACAGTTCGCTGACTCAGTTAAAGCGCCTGATGCCATGCTAAAAATGGCGTATTGCCATATTGAACTGAAAGAAATTGATAAAGGTAAAAAAGAGCTTGAGCAGCTAATCGTTAAATACCCGAATCATCCTGTTGCTGACATGGCGCGCGGGCGTTTGCGTGGATTGAGCCTTGGCCAGTGATTCTGCACCACTGGCAACAGATCGCTTAAAGTTAACGGAAATTTTTCTGTCCTTGCAAGGCGAGGCCAGAAGCGTTGGCTTGCCAACGGTATTTGTGCGCTTAACGGGTTGCCCGCTACGTTGCCAATATTGCGATACGGCGTATGCCTTTCATGGTGGCCAGTGGTTTGAGATTGATGACATTGTGCAGCGCGTATTGGCGTATGGCGTTTCTAATGTCTGCGTTACCGGCGGTGAGCCACTGGCGCAGAAGCGTTGCGTGGCATTGTTGGATAAATTACTTGCCGCAGGTTTACAGGTTTCCTTGGAAACATCCGGCGCTATCGACATTAGCCCAGTTGATACACGCGTATCGCGTATTGTTGATATTAAAACCCCCGATTCTGCCGAAAGCGATAAGAATCTGTGGTTGAACATGCAGTATTTAACCCCACACGATCAGCTGAAATTTGTTATCTGCTCGCATGCTGATTATCTTTGGGCAAAACAGCAGCTTGAGACGCGTCAGTTAGCAGCACATTGTGAAGTACTGTTTTCACCGAGCTACACCGAAGTGAAGCCCCGAGAATTGGCCGAATGGATTATTGAAGATCGGTTGCCGGTGCGTTTTCAAATGCAATTGCATAAACAATTATGGGGCGAGGAGCAAGGGCGATGAAACGCGCAGTAGTTTTAGTGTCTGGCGGCATGGATTCGGCAGTGACCTTGGCGATTGCCAAAGAACGCGGTTTTGAATGCTATGCCTTAAGCGTGAATTATGGTCAACGGCATGATTCAGAGCTTCAAGCGGCCAAAAATATTGCTAGTCAACTTGGCGCAAGTATACATAAAGAAGTGCATGTTGATTTACGAAGTTTCGGTGGCTCGGCGCTAACCTCAGATATACAGGTTCCAGAATCGCCCAGTACGGGAATTCCAATTACTTATGTGCCAGCTCGAAATACGATTATGCTATCGGTGGCGCTTGGATGGGCTGAAGTATTAGGCGCTGAACATGTGTTTTGCGGCGTTAATGCCGTTGATTATTCAGGCTATCCAGATTGTCGCCCGGAATTCATTCAGGCTTTCGAACGTATGGCCAATCTGGCCACCCAAGCCGCTATTGAGGGCCATGCCATGCATATCCAAACGCCTATTATTGCCATGACCAAGGCTGATATTGTGAGTGAAGGTATTCGCTTGGGAGTAGATTTCTCGCGCACGGTTTCCTGTTATCAGGCTGATTCTGAGGGCCGTGCATGCGCTAAATGCGATGCTTGCCGCTTGCGTGCAGAAGGCTTTATGGCGGCGAACGTGAAAGACAACACACGTTACGTCTAGCGCAAAAATTATTTTTTAGTTATAATATCAGTCCTTACAAGTGGGTCGTTAGCTCAGTCGGTAGAGCAGAAGACTTTTAATCTTTTGGTCGAAGGTTCGAATCCTTCACGACCCACCACTTTTAAAGCACCTAGATGTTTCTAGGTGTTTTTTTTTGAAAAAATTAGAATTGATGTGCATCAGCATTTAAAATGCCTAGAATATTTGTGCACAATTGCATGCGCTTGATTTACACATGTTTGGGCTATGCAAAGCAAAAAAATACCCACAATTAGCATGAACTAATTGTGGGTTTATGCTGTAAATACTTACCAGTTGCGGCGAAAGCCTAATGTGCCGGTATAGTTTTCGCGGTCGGATTGGCCTAAGCCATTCTCGAAGCCAAACTGCATCAAGATGGACCAATTATGCATTGTTGTCATGCTAAAGCCCATGCCAATTTCTGCCCATGTGTCATTGCGTTCGGTACTGATATCGGTAACGCCGATTTGTACGCGTGAGTCATCACCAAAATTGCTCCACACATTGGCTTTCAAGTAAGGAACAAAGCTACCTTTAGCGCCGGCATTATTCTTTGCATTAGTCCAGCGCACACCCAGCCGCCCAACCATCACATCTTCATCGCTGTAGGTATAGGTTGTAAAGCCATCGGTGCTGTTATCGGTATTGCTTTGGCCAATAATCAATTGGGCTTGTGGTTCAAGGGCATTGTTGTTGCTAAATTTGAATGCGCGCCCAAACTCAAACGAACCTAACCAATTTTTGCTATCGGTTTCTAGGCTTTGTCCAGCACCGCTCGCTTTGCTTTCATACCAGGCCTGTTGAATAACAGCGTCCCAGTAGTAGGTGTCGGTAAAATAGGTTGCATAGACACCTGCTGCGTAGCCATCGGTATTGGCTTGCCCCACTTGCGCGCTTGGGTCAAAACTTAGATCAAACATATGCGAAGTGCTAATCGCTTTTGCAGCAAAAACGCCCCAACGGAGATTTTCCGAATGGCTTAAATCTACGCCAACTTGTACAAAGCTGTTGTCGTTGCGGCCTTTAAAATCACCTATGCTTGTTTGCTGGGTTTGTTGCCCCGTATTACCAACTGTGCGTATCCACGCGCCGCTACTTGCTTCAAGACCACGCATTCCCATACGTTCTTGCAAGGTGCCCAGCATTGAGAGACTTACATTGTTGCCCATGCTTGGAATGACGACAGCAGGAGAGGTTACAGCACGTGCCGATGACCTTAAGTACCAGTCGCCATCACTTGGGTTGCTGATGCCGTTTTGGTATAGGAAGTAGTTAAATGCGCCAGCAGCTAAGTTGTTAGATAAAGAAAATGCATTTGCGCCGGATGCACCAGCCACATTAACCACCATAATGCCATCGCCCGTGGTTAAGGCACCCAAGCCGCCCACGTTGTTGACGAATAACCCAGTGGTGCCAGTGGTGCTGCCAGTGACCACTAAACGGTCGGTTGCAGAAGCATCGTTGCCCAAAACGGTATCGAGGGTGATTTGACCCGCAGAGCCAATGAAGTTGCCGGATACATTTAAGCGATCGCCAGCACTTTGCTGTCCGGTTGGGCCAGTCATTTGCACCAGACCGAAATTAGTCAGGTTGCCAGAAACCCCAAACACGTTGTTGCCGGTTGCATTACCTGCCAGGATGCGGGAACCCGACGCAATGGCGACATTGCCAGTGACTGCCAGATTATTGCTGCCATTAAAGGTACCTAAGTTGTTGACGTTGATCTGGCCAGCGGTGATGGCTGCGTTGCTGAAGCCAACCGTGCCGCCGTTGATGTTGATGAATTCCCAATTAAGGATATTGGCGCCGTTCAAACTGCCGGTCCAAGCGGTATTCAGATTCAAATTGTCGATAAAACCATCGGCGAG
>JAYTOD010000064.1:0-8989 GCA_043747995.1 Arenimonas sp. | reverse complement strand
ATTGATGGTTCATCAAGCACATACATAACACCCACCAAACCCGCGCCAATTTGTGATGCCAAACGAATACGCTGCGCTTCACCGCCGGAAAGTGTGTCGGCTTTACGATCTAGGCTTAAATAATCCAAGCCAACATCAATTAAAAATTTCAAGCGCTCAAGAATTTCTTTGACAATTTTTACTGCAATTTCGCCACGCCAACCAGCGACTTTCAAATCTTCGAAAAAACGTGTACAAATATCAATCGACAAACGACTGATATCGGTTAAATTTTTATTACCCACCAACACGTGCCGTGCGGAGCGATTCAAGCGCGATCCTTTGCATTCCGGGCATTCGCGCATCGATACAAATTTGCTCAGCTCTTCTTTAACGGCCTGCGATTCGGTTTCTTTATAGCGCCGTTCCAGGTTCGGAATAATACCTTCGAACACGTGCTTGCGCACTGTGCGGCCACCGGCTTCGGTGAGATAGGTAAAGTTAATTTGTTTCTCGCCACTGCCATACAAAACCGCCTGTTGCACTGTGTCGGTAAGTTCCTGCCAGCTGGTCTCCACATCAAATTGGTAATGCTTGGCTAAGGAGTTAATCAACTGAAAATAATATGCATTGCGGCGATCCCAGCCGCGAATTGCGCCGGTGGCTAAGCTGAGCTCCGGGTGCAAAACCACTTTGCCCGGATCAAAAAATTGCGCAACACCTAAGCCATCGCATTTTGGGCAAGCGCCCATCGGTGAGTTAAACGAAAACAGCCGCGGCTCGAGTTCAGTTAAAGAGTAATCGCAAACTGGGCAGCTGTATTTCGAGGAAAATAGAATGCTAGACACATCGGCATTGTCCATCGAAGCCAGCTCAGCACTGCCATCACCTAACTTCAAGGCAGTTTCAAAGCTTTCCGCCAATCGTTGTTTTAAATCTTCGCGCGGCTTGAAGCGATCTATCACAGCATCAATACTGTGTTTTTTACGTAGCTCTAAAGCAGGCGCCTCGCTTAACTCGTACAGCACGCCGTCTACACGGGCGCGCACATAGCCCTGTGCACGTAGCTGGTCGAAAACCTGCATATGCTCGCCTTTGCGGTCTTTTACCACTGGCGCGAGCAGCATAAAGCGCTGTTCTGGATCTTGCGCCAGGGTTTGATCAACCATTTGGCTAACTGTTTGTGCCGCTAGCGGGTAATTGTGGTCCGGGCAGTGCGGAATGCCAACGCGGGCAAACAACAAACGCAGATAATCGTAAATCTCGGTGATGGTGCCCACCGTTGAGCGCGGATTATGCGATGTCGATTTTTGCTCGATAGAAATAGCGGGGGAAAGCCCTTCGATGTGGTCAACGTCCGGCTTTTCCATCACACTTAGGAATTGCCGTGCATACGAAGAAAGCGACTCCACGTAGCGGCGCTGGCCTTCAGCATAGATGGTATCGAAGGCTAAAGAGCTCTTTCCGGAGCCGGAAAGGCCGGTAATCACAATCAACTTGTCGCGCGGCAAATCTAAGTCAATATTCTTAAGATTATGCGTGCGAGCGCCCCGAATGCGGATGAAGTCCATAGTGCAATATGTGCCGTTTTATCAATCAATCAGTTTAACAGGAAGCCCTTGGCTGACGGTAGTCTGAATGTGAATGCCAAACAAGGCCGGTTTTAGGCCTAAAAAGGCAGGTAAGTGTTGACTTTGCATACCCTTTATTGGATAATTCCGCTTCTATCCCGTGACCTCGGGCTAGTGTTTTCATTATAACTACAGAGGAATTCTGGTCATGTATGCAGTAATTATCACCGGCGGTAAACAATACCGCGTTATGCACAACGAAACACTGCGCGTCGAGAAGATTGATCTCGAAGCGGGCAGTAATTTTGAAATCAAAGATGTCTTAATGATTGGCGATGGCGAGAATGTCACTATTGGTACCCCAAGCATTGTAGGCGCAACTGTCACAGCAACCGTGAAATCTCATGGTCGCTTAGACAAAATCCGCATTGTGAAATTCCGCCGCCGTAAGCATCATCGTAAGCAGATGGGCCATCGTCAGCATTTCACAGAAATTCAAATTACCGGCATCACTGCCTAATAACGAGGAGAACACGTCATGGCATCGAAGAAAGGCGTAGGCTCGACCCGCAACGGCCGCGATTCTAACCCAAAATACTTGGGCGTAAAAATTTACGGTGGCCAAGCCATCGAAGCAGGTAACATCATCATCCGTCAGCGTGGCACAGAGTTTCATCGTGGCGCCAATGTTGGCATGGGTCGCGATCACACATTGTATGCATTGAAAGATGGCATCGTTGATTTCGCTGTGAAGGGGCCTAAGCGCCGCCGCACAGTGAGTGTAGTTCTTGCCGAATAAGCTCTAAGCGACTGTTTGAACAACCCCGCTTAGGCGGGGTTTTTCATTTAAGCAAACCGTTCACCCCAAATGGGAGCACAACATGAGATTTGTCGATGAAGCGATCATCACCGTTACCGCAGGCAATGGCGGCAATGGCTGTATTAGTTTTCGCCGCGAAAAATTTATTCCCTTAGGCGGCCCAGATGGCGGCGATGGCGGTAATGGTGGCAGCGTTTGGGTAGAGGCCGACGATAGCTTAAATACCTTAGTGGATTTTCGTCATGATCGCTATTTCAAAGCACAACGTGGCCAAAATGGCATGGGTCGGCAGATGTTCGGCAAAGCCGGCGAAGACATCACTATTCGTGTGCCGATTGGCACGGAAATCGTTAACGTTTCAACCGATGAAATCATCGGTGATTTAACCAATCACGGCGATCGCATTTTGGTGGCACAAGGTGGTAGCGGAGGCAAAGGCAATGTGCATTTTAAAAGCTCGTTGAATCGTGCGCCACGCAAGGCTAGCACTGGTACCGATGGTGAAGAACGTGAAGTTCGACTAGAAATGAAATTATTAGCCGATGTCGGTTTACTTGGCTTTCCGAATGCCGGTAAAAGCACGTTTATCCGCGCTGTTTCTGCAGCTACACCAAAAGTAGCTGATTACCCATTCACCACCTTGCATCCGAATTTGGGTGTGGTGAGTGTTGAGGCATTTCGCAGTTTCGTGATCGCCGATATTCCCGGCATCATCGAAGGTGCAGCAGAAGGCGCCGGCTTGGGCAGTTTGTTTCTGCGTCACGTGCAACGCACCCGCGTGCTTTTGCATCTAGTTGATATGGCACCATTCGATGGCGAGTTCGATCCAGCCGAGCAAGTGCGCGCCATTGAAAGCGAATTGCGCCAATACGACCCAGGCATGCTCGAAAAGCCACGTTGGTTGGTGCTAAATAAAGGCGATTTGCTGAGCGATGAAGAACGCAACGAACGCGCGCAAGCCATTATTACAACATTGGATTGGAAAGAACCTTGGTTCGTCACTTCCGCCATTGGCCGCGACGGCACTTGGCCAATTATGCTGAAGATTCAGCAGTTCTTCGATGACCAAAAACAAGCGGCTTTAGAAGCGGCGGAAGATATTGCTGAACGCGCCAAGATGGGTGTTTGAATTAATCAACTATATTCAATGTTTTATTCGAATGAAATACTCGCTGGCAACCCAGAATCGGGTCGATAAACTCGATTCTATTTGCCAGTAATTGTAACGGGTTTTCAAAGCTTTCCTGCTCAGTCGCAATATAATGCGGATAGATCTGATCATTGATAATCGGAATGCCAAGCGCGGCCATATGCACGCGCAATTGGTGCTTTTTGCCGGTGACTGGCGTTAGCGCGTAACGGCCTAAGCCATTGCTATGTTCAACAAGCGCAATACGCGTTTCCGAATTCTGCTCGCCTGCCACTTCCTGCATACGCATAAAGTGTTCGCTCACCTGCAGGCGGCTTTTATGGGTAATAGGAAAGTGTAATGTGTCGTTATATGGCGCTATCGCTTGGTATTGTTTTTGTACTTGTTTAGTGAGGAACAGTGATTGATACGCACCGCGAGTTTCCGGCTTAATAACAAATATCATCACGCCAGCGGTTTCTCTATCCAAGCGGTGCATTGGCGTTAAGGCATCAATGCCGGTTTTGCGTTTTAAGCGCACCAGTAATGTTTCCTGCAAATATTTTCCGGCCGGCATCACCGGCAAAAAATGCGGTTTATCAACTGCAATAATGTAGTCGTCCTGAAACAAAATGTGTTGTTCGAAAGGAATAGGTGTTTCCTGTTCAAGTGCACGGTAGTAAAACACAATGCTGTGTGCCTGATACGCGCTTTCAGCGCCCAGCGGCTTACCATTTGAATCGATGACTAAACCGTCCTGCATACGCACGAGCCAGATTTCACGCGAAATGCCGTTGAACTTTTCGCACAGAAAATCGAGCAATGTGCTCCAACTGCCAGCAGGTAGAGTTACTGTGCTAGCGCTAACGCCATTGCGTACAGGTAAAACAGAGGCAGAGTCATTGGCCATATTTGGATACCCCAAGAGTATTCAATTGCTTTACATAAAAAAAGCCGGCAATGCCGGCTTTTTTGTTTGAGGCTTACATCAAAAATTAAGCGGCTTTAAGCGCTTTGATGTGTGCACTCAAGCGACTCTTATGACGAGCTGCTTTGTTTTTGTGAATTAAGCCACGGGCTGAATAACGATCCAACACCGGCAAAGCGCTGACATAAGCGGCTTCAGCAGCGGCAGCATCTTTAGCTTCCAAGGCTTTGAGAACTTTTTTCACCAAGGTACGCAACATCGAGCGATGACTGGTGTTACGCGCGTTACGAACGACGGCTTGCTTGGCGCGCTTTTTAGCAGATTTAATATTGGCCACAGCGGGCTCCTGAAAAACGAGTTGAAGGTTACAATAAAGATTGAAAATTATGACAGAAACTTAGCAGTGAGTCAATAATTGCTTTACTCTAAACGTTCAGCTTACGGTGAAATTTGTGACTAAACACGGTTTATTGCGTTCCACGGCCATTTTTGGCTCTATGACCTTCCTGTCGCGCATGGCCGGTTTTGTTCGTGACCTCTTGCAAGCCAGCCTATTTGGCACAGGTGCAGCGGTTAGCGCATTCGTGGTGGCGTACCGAATTCCCAATTATTTACGCCGGATTTTTGCCGAAGGCTCGTTCTCCTCAGCCTTTGTGCCGGTTTTGTCTGAGCTAAAAGAAACCGGCGATGACGCGCAAGTGCAAGATTTCCTTGATCATATTGCTGGTGCTTTACTGGCGGTGGTGTTGGTAGTCACCGCCTTGGGAATTGCATTCTCGCCACTCATTGCGCGAATTTTCCTCGCTTTTGCTGGCAAAGACTCTGTGCAAGTGGCCATGACCGCTGACATGTTGCGCATCACATTTCCCTATTTAACCTTTATCTCGATGACCGCGCTTTCGGGTGCGGTGATGAATAGTTTTCGGCATTTTGGCCTACCTGCATTCATTCCTGTGCTTCACAACGTGGCAATTATCTTCGCCATGTTGGCATTAGCACAATACTTTGAAGTGCCGGCGTATGCCTTGGCTTGGGGCGTTTTATTGGCTGGAGTATTACAATTTTGCGTAATGTGGCCAGCCTTAGCGCGCTTTGGCTTTAAACCAAAACTCAAGCTTGATTTCAAACATGCTGGAGTTCAGCGAGTTTTTAAACTGATGCTACCGACCATTTTTTCGTCGTCGGTTGCACAGTTAAATTTATTGGTTGGCACTGTTTTCGCCTCTTTATTGGTGGCCAATGCCCAAAGCTGGTTGTATTACTCCGATCGTTTAACGGAGTTTCCATTAGGCTTGTTTGGTGTGGCGATTGGTACGGTGATATTGCCGCATCTGTCTCGTCAACACGCTGCGCAAGATAGCAAAGGCTACAACCATGCCTTGGACTGGGGCATGAAAATGGTCTGTTTAATCGGAATTCCAGCCGCAGTTGGGTTGGTATTTTTAGCCGAACCCGTGTGTGCAACACTATTCCAACGCGGTAAATTCACCCAAGAAGATTCGCATATGGTGGCCGCTGCAGTATCTGCTATGAGTATTGGCATTCCAGCTTTTATGTTGACGAAAGTGCTGTTGCCGGCTTTTTACTCACGCCATGATACGAAAACTCCTATGAAAGTAGCGGTCTGGACGGTGCTAGTAAATGTGATATTAATCAGTTTATTTGTAACTTTACTTCAACAATCTGGCTCGGTATATGGCCATATTGGTATTGCTTTAGCTACCGCGCTAGCAGGAATATTTAATGCCGCCGCTCTGTGGTGGTGCTTGAGTCGAGAGGGTGTCTATTCGCCGGAGCCGGGCTGGCTGAAGTGGCTGTTAAAAATCGGTGTGGCATGCGCCCTTATGGCTTCAGTGCTAGTTTGTGTGCGCTGGTATGTTGGTGATTGGCGGCTATTACCCGGACTGTTACGCTTAGCGTGGTTGTTGGTTGCGGTGTTAGCTGGCGGTGCCACATACTTGGCCTGCCATTGGGTTTTTGGCTTGCGGTTAACGCATTTGCGTGAAGTTTAGGCGCAAACCAGTATAATTTAAGGTTATGACGGTTTTATTCAGAGATTTCACAGGGCCAACTTTGTGCTCGCGCGGTAGCGTGGTCTGCATTGGTGCATTTGATGGCTTACATATTGGCCATCAGTATTTGCTTGCGCAAGCAAAACAGCGTGCTGAACTTGCAGGCTTAGATTTTTGCGTGCTCAGTTTTGAGCCATTGCCCAGAGAATATTTCTCCAAGAATAATCCACCACCACGGCTTATCTTAGCGGCACAGAAAATTCGCCAACTTGTGCAACTGGGCTCGAACTATATTGGCTTGCTACGCTTCAATCAGCGTTTGGCGAATACCACGGCAGAAGATTTTATTGAACAATTGTTGGTTAAGCGGCTTAATGCCAAACAGGTTCTAGTGGGCCCAGATTTTTTCTTTGGCAAAAATAGGCAAGGAAATTTTGAATCGCTGAAAGCAGCGGGTTTGCGTCATGGTTTTGAGGTTATCCATGTTCAGCCGCAAATACAACTTAATGCGCGAGTTTCCAGTTCTTTAATCCGCGAAGATTTGCAAATGGGACGTTTGCAGGCAGCCGCCGAAAAACTTGGACGGCCGTATGCTTTGGAAGGCCGGGTGGTTCGCGGCAAGCAATTAGGTCGTACCTTGGGCTACCCCACAGCGAATATTCGTTTCCAACGAAAAAAACCGGCTTTAATGGGCATTTATGCAACTTGGGTGCATGGCGTGACCAATAAGCCAATTGCTAGTGTGTCCAGTGTTGGAACGCGGCCAACCGTGAATGGTGTGGAGCCGCTTTTAGAAGCACATTTATTCGACTTTGATGGTGACCTATACGGCAAAACCATTCGGGTGGAATTCATCAAAAAATTACGTGATGAGCAAAAATTTGACGGCCTTGATGCATTGGTTGTGCAAATGCATCAGGATGCCGAACAAGCGCGTGCCGTATTGGCAGGCCAGACATTAGGAGAATGTGCGTGAGCACAGTGGAAAATAGCAAAGATTATAAACACACCATCTGTTTACCGGAAACCGATTTTGCCATGCGCGGTGATTTGCCAAAGCGCGAGCCGGTAATGTTGGCGCAATGGCAGCAGCAGAATTTATACAGCCATATTCGCGCAGGTAATGCCGCCAAACCTAAATTTATTTTGCATGATGGCCCGCCATATGCAAACGGCAATATTCATATTGGTCATGCGGTCAATAAAGTTTTAAAAGATATCGTGGTGAAATCCAAAATGCTGGCTGGCTTCGATGCACCATATGTGCCCGGCTGGGATTGCCATGGCCTGCCGATTGAATTGGCGGTCGAGAAAAAATTCGGCAAAGTGGGCGTGAAGTTAGATGCCAAACAATTCCGGGAAAAATGCCGTGAATATGCGGCTGAACAAATTGCCGGGCAATCAAAAGATTTTCAGCGCTTAGGAGTATTGGGCGATTGGCAAAATCCGTATCGCACCATGGATTTTTCGTTTGAAGCGGAGATGTTGCGTTCATTGGCAAAAATCATCGAACGTGGGCATTTATCGCGTGGCGCTAAACCGGTGCATTGGTGTTTCGACTGCGGCTCGGCGTTGGCCGAAGCTGAAATTGAATATGCCGATAAAATCTCGCCAGCGGTGGATGTTGCATATCGGGTAATTGATCAACAAGCCGTGGCGCAGATTTTTGGTGTTGAAGCACTTAGCGGTGAAATTTCTGTGCCAATCTGGACCACCACACCATGGACTTTGCCAGCCAGTATGGCGGTTACTTTAGGCCCAGATATTGGGTATATATTAGTGCGTGGGCCAGTGCTTGATGGCAAACAGACCTTGTTGGTTTTGGCAGAAGATTTAGCCGAAGCGACCTTGCAACGCTATGGCGTTGAGGTGATGCAGGTGCTTGGCCATGCGTCAGGTAGTGCCTTAGAATTGCAACAACTGCAACACCCATTTTATGCGCGCATTGTGCCGATTATTCTTGGCGAGCATGTGACTACTGATGCCGGTACCGGCGCTGTGCATACCGCACCTGGCCATGGACAAGAAGATTTTGTGGTTGGCCAGAAATACGGTATTGAAGTGCTTAACCCGATTGATGCAAAAGGTGTGTATTTGCCGAATACCGAATTATTCGCGGGCCAATTTATTTGGAAAGCGAATGACACCATCGTTGATTTACTTCGTGAGCGCGGTGTGTTGTTAGCGTTCTCAAAGTTTAATCACAGCTATCCGCATTGTTGGCGACATAAATCGCCAGTTGCTTTTCGCGCCACACCGCAATGGTTTATTTCGATGCAGCAAGCTGGCTTGCGCGAGGCAGCACTAAGCGAAATAGAAAACGTGCGTTGGATTCCCGATTGGGGGCAAGCGCGTATTGCTGGCATGATTGATGGCCGTCCTGATTGGTGTATTTCGCGGCAACGTACATGGGGCGTGCCGATTGCATTATTCATCAACAAACAAACCGGCGAGCCGCATGCAAATTCGGTAGCATTGATGTATCAGGTTGCTGATTTGGTCGCACAAGCGGGTGTGGATGTGTGGTTTGACATGCCTGTAGAGCAACTG
>JAYTOD010000063.1:0-2624 GCA_043747995.1 Arenimonas sp. | reverse complement strand
TTCTTTGCCGACCAACGCGACAACCGCGAATATCTGTCGCAGCTCTGCAAAGATAAAACTGTGTTGGATATTTGCTGCAATTCCGGTGGCTTTGCGATTTATGCCAAAGCGCGTGGTGGCGCCAGCGAAGTGACCGGCATTGATTTGGATGAAGAGATTCTTGAGATTGCCAGAAAAAATGCCTATCTCAACGATGCTAAAGTAAAATTCGTGCAGTCGGATTTATTTCCATATCTGCGCGATGCCGCTGAACGCGGCGAGCAATGGGATGTTGTGATTCTAGACCCCGCTAAATTAACTCGCGACCGAGACCAAGTAATCTCGGCCTTAAAGAAATACAACGACATGAACAAGCTGGCCATGAGCGTGGTGAAGCCCGGTGGTATTTTGCTGAGCTGCTCGTGCACCGGTTTGGTAAGTGAAGAAGATTTTCTGGATATGATTCGCCGCGCCGCATTCTTTGCTGGCCGCCGCGCGCAAATTCTGAAAGTTTCTGGCGCCGGTGCTGACCATCCTTACATGGCGCACGTTAAAGAAAGCCGCTATCTGAAAGCGGTGTTTTGCCGAATTTTTTAATTCAAAGGAGCATGCAATGAAATGCATTAGTTTTGCACTTGGTGTGCTATTCAGTATGCAAACCTATGCAGCACCATCAACTGTTGCGCCAGTTCAAGCCACAGCAGCAAAGGCTAGCCCTGCAAATATAACTGTGTCGCCTAAAATGTTACCAAGTTCAGTGCCAATGGCAAGTGATTCAGCCATTAGTCTTTTGAAGCCAGGGCAGTGGATTTGGAGTGCTGAAGCAGTGCCCGAAGGGCCAATGCTAATGATGGTTAGCATTCCTCAACAGCGCGCCTATTTGTATCGCAATGGCGTGCGTGTTGCAGCGAGTACAGTGAGCACTGGGAAAAAAGGTCACGAAACTCCGACCGGCATATTCACCATTTTGCAAAAAAACAAAGACCATAAATCCTCTCTTTACGATGACGCGCCCATGCCGTTTATGCAACGCTTAACCTGGGATGGAATCGCCTTGCATTCTGGTAAATTGCCCGGCTATCCTGCCTCACACGGCTGTGTACGGTTGCCCGATGATTTTGCAAAACGTTTATTTGCAGAAACCGAATTGGGTATGACGGTAATTGTCAGTAATGTCAAATCTGTCGATAGTCCAGTTGCAGTAGCTAATTCAGATGTATTCGCTCAATCGATTGACAGCAACGGCCAAACCATAGCGGTGCCACCTTTATCGTGGTATGAAGATTTTCGCTGGCAACCGGAAAAATCACAATTTGGGCCAGTGACCATTGTTATTAGCACTAAAAACCACACGGCCATTGTGCTTCGTAACGGTATTGAAATTGGCCGATCAAAAGTAGGTGTTGTAGGCAACGATGCGTTTGGCAATCAAGCGTATTTGGTGCTGGAAGGACAAAGCAAAACGCAAAGTCGTATTGTGCCTGGGCAACTCGAGCTTAACTGGCTACGCGTTAGTGCTGATGTAAACGCAGCGCCTAGCTTAGGTCTTGATGGCTCAGCCATTCGGCGTATTGTTGTGCCAGTTGATTTCGCCAAGGCCGCTTACAACGTTTTACGTCCCGGCAGCTCGATGTTACTAACTGATGAAGAAATTAACCTTGATGGTAGTGCCCAAGGTATGACTGTACTTAGCGATGAAACTGACGAAGAACATGCTAAAGAAAGTGAATAAGGATTCTTGTGATTGAGCAAAAAACGGTTTCTCCGGCGCGCCGTGCGGCACTGATTTTTATTTTCTTTACGGTCTTAATCGACATCCTTGCCTTTGGCTTAATTATTCCGGTGTTGCCGCATTTAATTAAAAACATTGGCAACTACGATTTCGGCCAGGCAGCGATGATGTCGGGTTGGTTTAGCGTGGCATTTTCAGCTATTCAATTTGTGTTCGCGCCACTGCTTGGCGCGCTGTCGGATCGTTACGGACGGCGCCGGGTAATTCTGATTTCTTGTTTCGGGCTTGCTATCGATTTCACTTTTATGGCTTTAGCCACAACAATTCCCATGTTTTTTATTGGCCGAGTGATTTCGGCCATGACCTCAGCCAGCTTTAGCACCGCCAACGCTTACTTAGCCGATGTAACCGCGCCTGAAAAGCGCGCGGCGGCCTTCGGATTGTTGGGTTCGGCATTTGGTATTGGCTTTATTATTGGCCCGGCGTTAGGCGGCTTGCTGGGCGGCATCGATTTGCGTTTGCCATTTTGGGTGGCGTCGGGTTTAGCTATGCTGAATTTTTGCTATGGGCTGTTTGTGTTGCCAGAATCTTTGCCGGTTGAGTCGCGCACTAAACGCTTTGAATGGAAGCGCGCCAACCCGATTGGCGCATTGCTGGTCTTGAAACGCTACCCGGCAGTACTCGGACTCATTGCGGTTGCATTTATGAGCCAACTCGCACATTTTGTGTTGCCAAGCACGTTCGTGCTATACGCCGATTTCCGTTATGGTTGGGGCGAGCAAAAGGTGGGTTATGTGCTTGCTTTGGTGGGAATTTGCAATGTGTTGGTGCAGGCTTTCTTGATTCGCCGCTTAGTACCCAAAATTGGCGAGCGCAAGGCGCTATTGTTCGGGCTATTTTTTGGTATGCTCGG
>JAYTOD010000062.1:0-6932 GCA_043747995.1 Arenimonas sp. | reverse complement strand
TTGCTTAATCCATTCAAGCAATCGATTTTGCCAAGAAATTTTTGCGGGCATATCAATCAACAGAAACAGACCGCAACAACTTTCCGGCTAGCTCAATATTCTTGTTTTCAATATCGGTGTGCATGCGATGCGCACTGGCTTCAATAAACACGGCCTGCACATCATTGGCATTAACAAAGTCACGCCCAGCCAAGAACGCATGCGCTTTGCTGGCGGCCAATAATGAAATGCCGGCGCGTGGTGATAAGCCCACGCAAATCCCGGGAAATTGCCGAGATGCAGCGATAAGTTTTTGTACATAGTCAATCAGCACGTCGGAGCAATGCAGGTTTTGAATAAGTTGCTGGATTTCCTGTAAGCGCGCGGCATCAAAAAACGCTAACACGTTATGGCTATTTATCAGCGTGCTGTTTTTGAGTAGTGCGCGTTCTTGTTCAGCTGACACATAGCCCATGCTGATGCGTAAAGTGAAGCGGTCAAGTTGTGAATCGGGCAGGGGAAATGTGCCAGCCAAGTCGGTTGGATTTTGGGTGGCAATCACAAAAAACGGTTCGGGCAGAGAATAGGTATTGCCATCCACGCTGACTTGGTTTTCGGCCATAGCCTCTAGCAACGCACTTTGCGTTCTTGGTGGCGCTCGGTTGATTTCATCGGCCAACAAGATTGAAGTGAATACCGCCCCTTGATGGAATTCGAAGTGGCGTTTTTCTGGGTCAAAAATGGATACGCCAATTATGTCTGAGGGTAATAAGTCGGTAGTGAACTGTACGCGTTTGAAATGTAAACCTAATACTTTGGCAAGTGTTCGGGCCAAGGTGGTTTTGCCTAAGCCTGGCAAGTCTTCAATCAATAAATGCCCGCCAGCCAAAAAGGCGATAAAAGCGAATTTAACCGCATTTGGGTTGCCCAATATTTGCTGATTACACGCATCCATAGCTAGCAGTAATTCAGCGTGTATTTGGCTTGTGTTTGGGTTTGGTGTGGTTTGCATGCGCATCCTTTAGCGATATTTGCCATTTTAGTCTGTGCCTGTGTAGAGCAGGTCATTATTTGCTTAATTAAGTAAATCACATTTATATCAATAAGATAAGTAGAATATTTGGCCTTTAATGTGAGTTTGTCTGCATCGTTCTGCGCAGGCTAAAATTGTAGTGCTAGTTTTTCACTGGTGAGCATTTATTCATTTGACTTAGAGTGATGAATCTATTAGAATTTACCGCTTATGTCTGCCACCTTGCCACCGCAAATGGATGTTTGGCGCATGGTGGCGAACCAGCGGCAATTCGAGGGGAGCTTGCCATTGGCGCAAATGTTGCGTTTAGTTGAGCTCCTTGCCGATGCTGAAGGTGAATGTAGTTATGTGATTGAGTTTTACCGTGATCCGCTGAAAATTGATGTGATGCACATGCAATTATCCGCGTTTTTACCGTTAATATGCCAACGCACATTAGAGCGTTTTGTATTCCCGGTTAAGATTAATCAACGGCTAGGCTTAATTAGTGAAGAATCGCAGGAAGCTTCTTTGCCTGAAGGCATGGAAGCGGTGTTAATCGAAGGAAATGGCGAAGTTTCGCCGTTTCAATTGATTGAAGATGAGCTTCTGCTAGCGGTGCCGTTGGTACCTATTAGCCCAAATGCCTCTGAATTAGATCCAGTCTGGACTGAATTAGAAGTGCTTGAAGAAGATAAACCCCATCCTTTTGCAAATTTAAAGTTGCTGAAGGAATAATTAAGTAATACCGCATTTCGTTTGGAGTCAAAATCATGGCCGTTCAAAAATCCCGTCGTACCCCATCAACCCGTGGCATGCGCCGCTCACACGATGCATTGTCCGCCAAGCAATTGGCAACCGATCCAACCACTGGCGAAACCCATATCCGTCACCACGTGACCAAAGATGGCTTTTATCGCGGACGTAAAGTCGTCGACGTCAAGTCGGCGATTGAATCGGAAGAATAAGTGCTTGCCCGCCAGTCGGGTATGCACTAACGTATCTAAGGCGAGCTTTGCTCGCCTTACTTATTTGTAAACAACAAAGAGAGCGCAATGGCTATTTACTCACGCATTGCCGGAACAGGAAGCTACCTGCCGGAAAAAATATTAACCAATGCCGACTTGGAAAAAATAGTCGATACCAGTGATGAATGGATTGTGACACGTAGCGGTATTCGCGAGCGCCATATTGCTGCAGCTGATCAAACTACCAGTGATTTAGCCTATGAAGCATCCCTGAAAGCGCTTGAAGCGTCCGGTATGACCGCCGACGATATTGAGCTGATTATTGTAGGCACCACCACGCCGGATATTGTGTTTCCGTCCACAGCCTGCTTGTTACAAGAAAAACTAGGCATTGGTGGTTGCGGCGCATTTGATGTGAATGCCGCCTGTTCCGGATTTATTTTTGCGCTGAGCGTTGCTGATCAATTCATCAGGGCTGGTACAGTCAAAAATGTTTTAGTCGTTGGTGCTGAAACCTTAACGCGCTTAGTCGATTGGACCGATCGTGCAACCTGTGTGCTGTTCGGTGATGGCGCTGGCGCTGTGATTCTGAAAGCCGACAGTAAAGCAGGAATTGTTTCAACGCATTTGCATTCCGATGGTCGCAAGAAAGAACTGTTGATTTGCCCCGTTGGGCCATCAAAAGGCTTCAATATGAGCTTGCCGAATGCTGGCGTAAAAATTCATATGGCCGGCAGCGAAGTGTTTAAACATGCGGTGAAAGCTTTAGATTCTGTGGTTGATGAAACCTTGAATGCCAACGGCTTAAGCAAAACAGATTTAGATTGGCTAATCCCACATCAAGCTAACCTGCGCATTATTGAAGCTACTGCAAAACGCTTAGAGATGTCGATGGATCAAGTGATTGTAACCGTTGACCGAACCGGCAATACGTCTTCGGGTTCTATCCCGATTGCTTTAGATGAAGCGGTTCGTTCTGGTAAAATTGAGCGCGGCCAATTAATTTTGCTTGAAGCCTTTGGCGGTGGATTTACTTGGGGTTCGGCCTTAATTCGCTTCTAATTTTTTTTAATCCTTTAAATATTCCATTTAAATATTAAATCTATATGAACTCTAAACTCGCGTTTATTTTTCCCGGCCAAGGTTCACAATCACCCGGTATGTTAAAAGACTTGGCAGAGCAATTTCCAAGTATACACAGCGTATTTTCTGAAGCTTCAGACGGCGCTGGCGTGGATTTGTGGCGTATTAGCCAAGACAATCCAGATGATCAGTTAAATCAAACAGAATTTACCCAGCCTGCTTTGCTTGCCGCTAATATTGCTTTGTGGCGATTGTGGCAAGCGCAGGGCTGCGCAATACCTGCTGTTTTATGCGGGCATAGCTTGGGCGAATATGCGGCGTTGGTGGCGGCAGGTTCGTTAAGCTTAAAAGATGGCGCGCATTTAGTTCGGTTGCGCGGCCAATTCATGCAAGCGGCGGTGCCCGCTGGAGTTGGCGCCATGGCGGCGGTGCTTGGCGCTGAAGACGCACAAGTTGAACAAGTCTGCCAGCAAGTTTCAAGCACGGATTGTGTGGTGGTTCCCGCTAACTACAATTCACCCGGCCAGATTGTGATTGGTGGCCACAGCGCTGCCTTAGATCTTGCCATTGAAGCGTTGCAAGCCTTGGGTATTCGCAAAGTCATTAAATTACCAGTCAGCGTGCCATCGCATACGCCGCTGATGCGCGAAGCAGCAGAGCAGTTGCGGGTGGCTATTGAAGCGCTTCATTGGCAGTTGCCGACTATTCCAGTTATTCATAATGTGGATGCACAAACCAAGTTCAGCATTGCCGACATTCAGCAAGCCTTAGTACAACAATTGTATTTGCCAGTGCAATGGACACAATGCACGCACGCACTAGCATCAAAGAGTGTTTCGCATGCAGTTGAATGCGGGCCGGGTAAAGTATTGTCGGGCTTAATTAAGCGTATCGATAAGTCGATAAACACGTATACTTTGGCAACAGCAAGTGATTGGCAAGCAACAGTTGCGCAAGAATTTGTATAAGGATTAAATGATGGCATTGAACCTAACTGGCGAAATTGTATTGGTCACTGGCGCTAGCCGTGGCATTGGCGCTGCAATAGCTGACACATTGGCAAGCTATGGTGCGAAAGTAATTGGTACAGCAACCAGCGAAGCCGGCGCGCAAGCAATTTCTGCCCGCATGGCCGAAGTTGATGGTGTAGGCAAAGTGTTAAATGTCACTGAAAGCGCATCTGTTGACGCACTTATCGACGAAATCAGCAAGACCATTGGGCCAATCAGCATATTGGTAAACAACGCCGGAATTACCCGCGATCAAATTCTGATGCGCATGAAAGATGAGGATTGGGATGTCATCATTAACACCAATCTCAGCTCGGTTTATCGCACCAGCAAAGCGGTGATGCGCGGCATGTTGAAAGCACGCAAAGGTAGAATCATCAATATCGCCTCGGTGATTGGTTTAACGGGCAATGCCGGACAATCGAACTATGCGGCGGCCAAAGCCGGCATCATCGCGTTCTCAAAATCGCTGGCCAAAGAGGTTGGTTCGCGCGGTATAACAGTAAACGTGGTGGCGCCTGGCTTTATTCAAACCGATATGACCGATGCGATGGCAGAAGAGGCTAAGGCTGCTTTGATGCAGCAGATAGCGCTTGTACGCCTTGGTACACCAGCCGATATTGCTGAAGCAGTGGCATTTTTGGCCAGCCCAGCGGCCGCTTATATTACTGGTGAAACCCTGAATGTGAACGGCGGCATGTACATGCATTAACCACTTGCCTTAAAATTTGATAAAATACTCTAAATCTTGCTGACGTGGTTTGGGCCAAGCGCCGGCAACCCTGATTTATAAGCCCTAAATGTCACTCCTTGGGAGGAGAAGTTTCATGAGCACTATTGAAGAACGCGTAAAGAAAATTGTAGTTGAACAGTTAGGTGTTAAGGAAGATGAAGCAACCGCTAACGCTTCGTTCGTTGATGATCTTGGTGCTGATTCACTCGATACCGTGGAATTAGTCATGGCATTGGAAGAAGAGTTCGAGTGCGAAATTCCTGATGAGGAAGCTGAAAAAATCACCTCAATTCAGCAAGCTATCGATTACATCAAAGCACACGTCAAGGCTTAATTGATAGGCTGTGCTTTACGTTAGGGCCGCTTATGCGGCCCTATGTGTTTAAAACGGATTGGAGCTCACTATGAAACGTCGTGTCGTCGTTACCGGTATGGGCATTATATCGCCTCTTGGAAATGATCTTGCCAGCAATTGGGATGCCGTTGTTAACGGCCGTTCTGGCATTAGTCAAATCAGCCATTTTGATGCTAGTGTGATGGCAACGCATATTGCCGGCGAAGTTAAAAATTTCGATCCAAAAGCGTGGTTTAATCCGAAAGACGTCAAAAAAATGGATACCTTTATCCATTATGGGTTAGCTGCTTCATTTATGGCCATTGCAGATGCAGGCCTTGAGATTACAGAAGCCAATGCAGAACGCGCCGGTGTTATTGTGGGCTCTGGTATTGGCGGCATTCGCGGCATTGAAGAAACCGCTATAGATTTACATGTCGGTGGGCCGCGTAAAGTATCGCCATTTTATATTCCAAGCACCATCATCAACATGATTTCAGGCCAGTTGTGCATTATCAAAGGTTTTAAAGGTCCGAATTTCTCCGCTGTTTCCGCCTGTGCTTCTTCCAACCATTCAATTGGTATGGCTATGCGCATGATTCAATACGGCGATGCCGATATCATGGTGGCTGGCGGCGCCGAGCACGGCTGCACCCCAACCGCTGTGGCGGGATTTTGTGCCATGAAAGCTTTGTCAACGCGTAACGACGAACCAACCCGTGCCAGCCGGCCGTGGGATAAAGATCGCGATGGTTTTGTGATGGGTGATGGCGCTGGCATTTTAGTTTTAGAAGAGTACGAATCTGCTAAAGCGCGTGGCGCGCGTATTTACTGCGAGTTGGCCGGATTTGGTGCCAGCTCTGATGCCTACCACATGACTGCACCAAGTGATAATGGTGATGGTCCATCGCGTTGCATGATAATGGCGATGAATGATGCAGGCGTTAATGCCAATCAACTGGATTATTTGAATGCGCACGGCACCTCAACGCCATTAGGCGATTTGGCAGAAACCAATGCCATGAAAGTAGCGCTGGGTGATCATGCCTATAAAACTATGATTAGCTCAACCAAATCCATGACTGGGCATTTGCTGGGTGCGGCCGGTGGTGTAGAAGCTATTTACTCCATCTTGGCTATGCACCATGGCATTATTCCGCCAACTATCAACTTGGAAAATCCGGGTGAAGGCTGTGATTTGGATTATGTGCCCAACGTAGCCCGCGAAAAAACCTTGAGTGTGGTGATGTCGAATGGTTTTGGTTTCGGCGGAACCAATGGCACCTTGGTGTTCAAAAAACTTTAAGGCTAAACAATGCCGTTAATTCAGCGCGACATTAGCGGCTGCATCGATTTATTACGGCTGCAACGCCAGCAGCCGTCACATTACCCGATGTTGTTGCAAAGTGTGGCGGGCGGCAATGCTTTATCGCGCTGGGATATTTTGCTGCGCTGCAATGGCGAAGGCCTGCAACTTCGCAATGGCCAAACCAGCGATTTATTGAATCAAGTAATTGATCTGCCATTTTTAGATGCACTCGATAGCCAATGGCAAGCAAGCCAATCAAGCCTTGAACACGCATTGCCATTTTCAGGCGGCTGGGCGGTGTATTTGTCCTACGAATTAGCCAGCCAAATTGAGCCGAGTTTACATTTACCTGCATTCCAAGGGCCGCTACCAGATGCCTTGGCACTGCGTTGTCCAGCCGCAATCTTGCATGATAAACACGCCAATCGTAGTATTGCCATTGTTGAAGTAGGCTATGAATACTTGCTCGATACAATGCTTGAAGACATTGCGCAATTGGATGCG
>JAYTOD010000061.1:0-2107 GCA_043747995.1 Arenimonas sp. | reverse complement strand
AAATTCAAGTTCTGGATTCCCTCAGCATTAGCTTATGGCGAAGCCGGTAGCCCACCTGCTATAGGTCCTAATGCTACCTTGGTTTTCGAAGTTGAATTACTTGCGATAAATCCAGCACAAGCACCCGCAGAAGCTCCAGCAAAATAATTCCTAGGTATCTATGAAAGTCACCGTCTTTGGTACCGGATATGTTGGTTTAGTGACTGGCACCTGTCTTGCCGAAATGGGCAATCAGGTTATTTGTGTTGATATTGATGCAAAGAAAGTTGATGGTTTAAATCAAGGGAAAATCCCGATTTTTGAGCCAGGCTTATCTCCCATGGTGGTAAATAACCACCATGAAGAGCGCCTGCAATTCACTACCGATGCCAAGTCAGCTGTTGAACACGGGGACATTATCTTTATTGCTGTTGGCACGCCGCCTGATGAAGACGGCAGTGCTGATTTGCAGTATGTATTAGCGGTGGCCAATACCATTGGCCAATATTTAACGCGCTATGCCGTGGTGGTCAATAAGTCAACCGTGCCCGTTGGCACAGCTGACAAAGTTGAAGCAGCTATTGCAGAGCAGCTTAGTAAACGCAATGCTGAGCTAAGTTTCGATGTGGTGTCCAATCCGGAATTCTTGAAAGAAGGCGATGCTGTTAAAGATTGTATGAAGCCAGATCGTATTGTGATTGGCTCGAAATCAAGCAAGGCCAATGAGCAGATGAAGCGCTTATATGCGCCGTTTAACCGTAACCATGATCGTATTGTGGCAATGGATGTGCGTTCTGCCGAACTAACCAAGTATGCTGCGAATGCAATGTTAGCAACCAAAATTAGTTTCATGAATGAAATGGCTAATATTGCCGAGCGGGTTGGCGCCGATATTGAAATGGTACGCCATGGTATTGGTTCTGATCCACGTATTGGCTATAGCTTTATTTATCCTGGTGCAGGCTATGGCGGTTCATGTTTCCCCAAAGACGTGCAGGCTTTGGAACGTACCGCAATGCAATACGGTTATCAAGCACAGATTTTGACGGCTGTTGAGGCGGTTAATGAACGCCAAAAAGATAAATTATTTGAATTGATTGTTAAACACTTTAATGGTGAACTTGCCGGGAAAACCTTTGCCGTGTGGGGGCTTTCATTCAAGCCAAATACCGACGACATGCGCGCCGCGTCGAGCCGCAACTTGTTGGCCAGCTTATGGCAAGCCGGTGCGCGCGTGCAAGCCTTTGACCCAGAAGCGATGCACGAAGCTGAGCGTATTTTTGGCCAGCGTGATGATTTGGTTTTGGTTGGTACGGCCAATGCCGCTCTGCAAAATGCTGATGCTTTAGTAGTTGTCACTGAGTGGAAAAACTTCCGTAGTCCAGATTTAGCGATGTTAAAAAATTCTTTAGCAGCTGCAGCGGTATTTGATGGCCGGAATATTTACGAGCCTGAAACAGTCGAGCAAGCAGGGCTAGCCTATTACGGTATTGGCCGCGGCCGTTCTATCTCACGCTCTGGTAATTAATTGCTATGATGCAAAATACTGAATTCGACCATCGACTAGCTGAATTGGAATCGCGTATCAGTTTTCAGGAGCTGGCAATTAACGATATGAGCGATGCCTTGGCGCAAGCGCGCATTGAATCGACACAGCATGTACTTATGCTGAAGCAGGCATTGGACGATTTGCGCTCACTGCGAACCATGCTGTATGCCGATCCCGGAAATGAGCCGCCACCACCGCATTATTGAGCCTTATGAGTAATTCATTCAAAGATCAGTTATTGGGCCTTGGCTTTAAAAATAGCCCCAAACCCACTGTTGACCCAGTGCAAAAAATGCCCACTAAAAAACTGGTACATAACAAATCTATTCATCGCAAAAGCAATGCCAATTGGTCTGCGCAGGCAACAAAATCCACTGAAATTGATTTAGCCAAAGCGTTTACGCTACGCCAGCAAGATGAGCGCCGTACGCGCGAACAAGCCGAACGCGAGAAGCTAGAACAGGCGCGCTTACGTAAAATTGCCAAGGAACAGATTTGTGAATTACTGAAAGACGCAGTATTGAATAAAGCCGATGCCGATATTGTTCGGCATTTTCCCTACGGCGGAAAAATCAAACG
>JAYTOD010000060.1:0-8838 GCA_043747995.1 Arenimonas sp. | reverse complement strand
TCGCCTTGTTCGGTTTCATCGCGCGCCACAATATCGGCTTTATGCTGGCAGCTACGCGCAATGGCTTGTTCGATTAAATCTGTTTGCTTGGCCAATAATGCCGCGCTATTTTGTTCTAGCCAATAAAAAAATGCGGCATCGACAATCGCGCCATATTTCACCACCTCAGCCAATCCTGCAATGAACTCGCGCTCAGGCAGAGTGCTCAATACGCTTGGATCTATCCAAACTGCTTTCGGCTGGTGAAAGGCGCCGACTAAATTTTTACCGGCAGGCAAGTCAACCGCCGTTTTGCCGCCAACCGACGAATCGACCATCGCTAATAAAGTTGTTGGCACTTGAATAAAGGCGATACCACGCATATAGCAAGCAGCTGCAAAGCCAGCTAAATCGCCAACCACGCCGCCGCCAAGGGCAATGATGCAACTGTCGCGGGTGAATGTATGTTCGGCAAGACATTCAAGCAGTTCTGTGAAGCGAGCTAAGTTCTTTTCCTGTTCGCCGGCCGGCATCTGCCACACCGGGCAGGCTGGCCGATTGATGTGGCGTTTAAGTTGCTCGGCATACAGCGGTCCAACATGCGCGTCGGTCACAATCAGCATTGCACCATGCTTGCCGTGCGACTCATCAGCACGCAGGTTCAGCAAGCCAGATTCGATGATGATCGGGTAACTGCGCTTAGCAAGTGCAACGGTTAGTGTAGGCATATCAAAATTTTATCCTATCGGAATCGTGGATTGCTTTCAAAAGCTGCGGATGTATTTGTGATATTGGCATGCTGCTGATATCGAGTTTAATCTCAGCGCATGATTCGTATAGTGGATTTCGTATAGCCGCTAATTGTTGTAAGCATTCAGCGCGATTATCGGTTTGTAGTAATGGTCGTTTCTTGTCGTTAAGCAAACGTTGCAGTTGCATTTCGGGAGGGATATGCATATAAACCACTAAGCCACGTTTTGGCATTAGGTCTCGATTCGCTTCAAGTAAAATACAGCCACCACCAGTAGCGATAACCTGATTTTCTAGACGTAGAAGTTCAGTCAAGGCAATCGCCTCGCGTTGCCGAAACCCAATCTCGCCTTCCAGTTCAAAAATATGTGTGATGCTAGTACCAGTTTTTTGTTCAATATAAGCATCCATATCCACAAATTTTTTACCCAATTGCTTTGCCAGCCACTTGCCATTAGTGGTTTTTCCGGCGCCCATTGGGCCAATAAGGATGACGTTTGACATGCGATTCATCACTCAATGCTACCATTGAGCACTGTATTTGCGGAGTTTGTATGTCGATTTCCCTAGTTGTGATAGGTGCTGGCGACTTGGGTTTGCGGGTTGCAGCGTTGCATATTGCGCAAGGCGATCAGGTCTCGGCATTACGGCGTCGAAATTTGCCCATGCCCGCTGGCGTGCAAGCAGTTTTTGGCGACATGCAAGACACTGAAACCTTGATGCGTTTGCCGAGCAATCCCGATGTGTTGTTGTTCTGCCCAACACCCGATGAACGTAGCGAAGCCGGCTATCGAAAAACCTATGTGCACGGGTTAGACAAAGCTATGCAGGAGCTGCAACCTAAGCGCGTATTTTTTGTTAGCTCTACGGCGGTTTATGCGCAAGACAGTGGTGAATGGATAGACGAAATTAGCCCAGTCGAAGCACTGCGTTTTAATGGCAAAGTATTGCGTGAAGCCGAGCAGCTGTGTTTGCATCAGCCCGGCAATGTGGTGTTGCGGCTAAGTGGCATTACCGGCCCCGGCCGACATATGTTGATTAACAAAGCCTTGCTAGGCGAAGGCCTGAACAATACCTGGACGAATCGTATCCATATTGACGATGCAGCATCGGCGATTTCATTTTTAATGAATCAGGAGCAACTAGCACCTATTTATAACATCTCAGACGATGAGCCAGCCTTGCAGATTGAGGTAGCCAATTGGATCCGGCAAAAACATGCTCTGTCGGCATTGCCCATACCGCAAACCCCAGCTAGCGGTAAACGGATTAGCAATGCGCGCATCAAGGCCTTGGGTTGGCAGCCACACTACCCGAGCTATAGGCAATGTTATGCGTAGGGGCACGGGATGCTGTGCCCCTACAATTGATGACGCATCAACATTGGGCGAATGATTATTCGCCCCAATGATTGATTTAAATCACAAAACATTCCAGTAAATTTGCGACAATAGAAAAAATGGAGAATGCCGTGGATGCCTTGTACCAAACTGCCTTAGATACCTTTGCCGACTTGTTAGCGCTGGCCAAACAAAGCCAAGATCCAGAACCCACCGCCATGACGGTCGCCACTGTTGGCAGCAATGGCCGGCCAGCAGCGCGCACCGTTTTATTGAAAGGCGTGGATGCACGCGGTTTTGTGTTTTACACCAATTTCAATTCCCGTAAAGGCCAACAACTGGCGATAAACCCTTATGCTGCCTTATTATTTCATTGGCGATTTTTGCAAGAAGGTGTGCAAGTTAAAATTGAAGGTACGGTTGAAACCGTTTCTGCAGCGGAAGCTGATGCCTATTTTTCTTCGCGACCGCGCGGCAGCCAGATTGGTGCATGGGCATCTTTGCAATCGCAAACCTTGGCCTCGCGCGAGGTATTTGAACAGCGGGTTGCAGAGGTGGAAAAACAATACCACGGCATGGACGTGCCACGCCCGGCGCATTGGTCGGGGTTTCGTGTGGTTCCTGAGCGCATTGAGTTTTGGTATGGCGCGCGTTTTCGTTTGCATGAACGACAATCGTATGAACGCATCGATGGTGTGTGGACGCAGTGCATGTTGTATCCATGAGTGGTCCAAAACGAATCGTCTGCTTAACCGAAGAACCGACCGAGGTTTTGTATGCCTTGGGTGAGCAGCATCGTATTGTGGGTATATCTGGATTTACCGTTAGGCCAAGCATTGCGCGCAAGGAAAAACCGAAAGTCAGCGCCTTTACCAGCGCCAAAATAGGCGAGATTCTCGTGCTTAAACCCGATTTTGTGGTGGGCTTTTCCGATATTCAAGCTGACATTGCCAGTGCCCTGATTAAACACGGTGTGGAAGTGTGGATCAGTAATCACCGTAGTGTTGCTGGTATTCTTGAGTATGTGACGCGCCTGGGTGCTCTCGTTGGTGCGTCAGATAAAGCGGAACACTATGCGGCGAGCTTGCGTGCAAATCTTGCACATATTGCCCAGCAGGCAGAGCGTTTGCCAAAACGCCCAAAAGTATATTTCGAAGAATGGGATGAGCCGCTGATTTCCGGCATTCAGTGGGTGGCTGAGCTCATCCGCATTGCTGGTGGCGACGATGTTTTTCCTGAATTAGCGGCGGAGTCTTTAGCAAAGCATCGGATTATGGCTGATGGCGAAAAAGTGATTGAACGCAATCCTGATATCATTTTCGGCTCTTGGTGCGGTAAAAAATTTCGCCCAGAAAAGCTTGCCGCACGCCTAGGCTGGCAAAATATTTCTGCGGTAAAAAATGCGCAGTTATTTGAAATTAAATCACCAATCATTTTGCAGCCTGGGCCAGCGGCACTCACCGATGGCATTCAAGAAATAGCTAAGCATATTCACGCGTGGGCGAAGGCTTAGTCGTTTCAGCTTAATCGTTTTCTTTGCTGAGTGCTCGGCTGCGCTCGGCCGCCGCTTGCATTGCTGTTTGCACCAGTTCACGCAGGCCGCCTTGTTCAAATTGCACAATGGCGGCATGTGTTGTGCCATTAGGCGAGGTGACTCTTTGCCGCAACACATCGGCAGACTCACCCGACTCGCTCAGCATTTTTGCGGCACCCACAAACGTCTGCACTGCTAACGCTTGCGCAGCGTCTTTTGGCAGGCCTTGTTGCTCGGCCGCCGCTTGCATTGCCTCGGCTAGCAAAAATATATAGGCCGGGCCGCTGCCCGACAATGCCGTGACAGTATCAATGAGTGCTTCTTCATCAATCCAAGTAGCCGATCCGGTGGCGCGGAATAATTGTTCGACAAGCAATTTTTGCTCAGCGCTCACCTGTGTATTGGCGAATAGCCCGCTGGCGCCGGCGCCAAGTAATGCCGGCGTGTTGGGCATCACCCGCACCACCGCCATATTGCCAGCAAGCCACGTGTCGAGTTGCGTTGCAGTAATGCCAGCGGCAATAGAAATGATTAATGGTTTTTGGGCTTGTGCCAAAGCGCTTAATTCGATGCATACCGATTTCATCACCTGCGGTTTAACTGCAAACAGCCAAATGTGTCCTGCTTTCGCAGCGGTGATATTGTCATCCAAAACCTGCAACGCCAGCTCATGCGCCAAAGCCACGCGTGTGGGTTCATACGGCTCAGAAACATGGATAGCAGATTTATCGAAACCTTGCTGAAGTAAACCGCCAATGATGCTACGGGCCATATTGCCGCCGCCGATAAACGCTATGGGTGTGTTCATAAAACCTCTTGGTTTTTCTGTCGTGGGCCGAACAAAGCACTGCCAATGCGTACTAAATTTGCACCATGGGCTATGGCCAAAGGAAAATCATCGCTCATGCCCATCGATAAGGTGTCAACGCTTGAAAAGCGTGATTGCAGAGCTTTGAATAATTCTTGCATGATGGCAAAAGCGTGGCCATTGTTGCTAAGTCTAGGGTTAGGAATAGCCATCAAGCCGCGTAACCGCAGGTTGGGGTATTTAGAGATGCTATCTGCTAATGTGCTCACTGCAAGCACACTGCATCCCGATTTGCTGGACTCATCATCAACATTAACTTGAATGAGTATATTCAAAGGTGGCAAATGCGCTGGCCGGTATTGGCTTAAAGCTGAAACAATTTTTTCACGATCGAGTGTTTGCACCCAATCAAAATACTCAGCCACGATTTTGCATTTATTCGATTGCAATGGCCCAATTAAATGCCATTCAATGCCTAGGCCGGATAATGCCTGAATTTTAGCAACGGCTTCTTGCACATAATTCTCGCCAAAGGCCAGCTGGCCAAGCGCATAACATGCTCGCACAGCCTCAATAGGCTGAGTTTTAGATACTACCAACAAACGAACAGAGCATTTGTTGATTTTCGCGCACTCTAAAATGGCGTTGTTAACATTTTGATAGTTTTGAGGTAATTCTGGCATGGCGACTTGTCGAATTATTTAGTAGGGTTATACTTACAGTATTACTGTGCCATGATAAACCACGGAATAGGGGAAATGAAATGGATATTGCTGAACTACTCGCGTTCTCGGTTAAGAACAAGGCCTCTGACTTACATCTGTCGTCGGGCTTGCCACCTATGATTCGTGTTGATGGTGATGTTAGGCGCATTAATATTCCCGCCCTTGATCACAAGCAAGTGCATGCACTTGTTTACGACATTATGTCGGATAAGCAACGGCGTGATTTTGAAGAGTTTTTGGAAGTCGATTTTTCATTCGAAATTCCCGGCTTGGCGCGTTTTCGTGTTAATGCATTTAATCAAAATCGTGGCTGTGCTGCGGTGTTCCGTACCATTCCTAGCCAAATTCTTACCCTGGATGAATTAGGCTGCCCAAAAATTTTCAAAGAATTGATTGAGCAACCTCAAGGCTTGATTTTGGTTACTGGTCCAACCGGTTCTGGCAAATCAACCACTTTAGCCGCCATGGTTGATCACATCAATAAAAACGAATTCGGGCATATTCTAACCATCGAAGATCCTATTGAATTTGTGCATACTTCACAAAAATGCTTGGTCAACCAGCGCGAAGTACATCGTGATACGCATGGCTTTGAAGCTTCATTACGTTCAGCGTTGCGTGAAGATCCAGATTATATTCTGGTTGGTGAGTTGCGCGATTTAGAAACCATTCGTCTAGCTTTAACGGCAGCGGAAACCGGCCATTTGGTATTCGGCACTTTGCATACTAGCTCTGCAGCTAAAACCATTGACCGAATCATCGACGTATTCCCCGCGGCCGAAAAAGCCATGGTGCGTTCGATGTTGTCGGAATCACTACGTGCAGTTGTTGCGCAGAGCCTAATGAAGAAAACCGGTGGTGGACGAACTGCCGCACATGAAATTATGGTGGCAACGCCTGCTATCAGAAACTTGATACGCGAAGATAAAGTCGCCCAAATGTATTCATCCATTCAAACTGGCCAAGCCAGCGGTATGCAAACTCTAGACCAATGTATGTTGGATTTAGTCAAGCGCGGGCAAATTAGTAGAAGTCAAGCTTGGGAATATGCAAAAGACAAACGATTATTTGAATAAGTACGAGGAAATTAGTTATGAGTAGTATTGATTTCACCTCATTTTTAAAATTAATGGCACATAAAAAAGCATCTGATTTATTCATCACCGCAGGTGTTCCGCCGTCAATTAAAGTTCAGGGTAAAGTATCGGCCATCACCCAAAGCCCATTAACACCGCAGCAAAGTCGCGAAATGGTACTTAATGTCATGTCGCCGTCTCAGCGCGAAGAGTTTGAAAAAACCCATGAATGTAATTTCGCGATTGGTGCCGCTGGTGTTGGTCGCTTTCGTATTAGTTGTTTCTATCAGCGCAATCAAGTGGGCATGGTGTTGCGCCGCATTGAAACCAAGATTCCTACTATTGAAGAATTGGATTTACCGGTTATCTTAAAATCTTTGGCAATGACCAAACGCGGCATTATCATTTGCGTTGGTGCAACGGGTACAGGTAAATCTACTACGCTAGCGGCTATGATTGGCTATCGGAATTTGAATTCAACTGGGCATATTATTACTATTGAAGACCCGATTGAATTTGTGCATAAACACGAAGGATGCATTATCACCCAGCGCGAAGTAGGTATTGATACAGATAGCTGGGAAAATGCCTTAAAAAACACCCTACGGCAAGCACCCGATGTGATTATGATTGGCGAAGTGCGTACCCGAGAAGGTATGGACCATGCCATTGCATTTGCGGAGACCGGCCATTTAGTATTCTGCACATTGCATGCTAATAATGCCAACCAAGCAATTGACCGTATCATCAACTTCTTTCCGGAAGAACGTCGCAATCAATTATTAATGGATTTGTCATTGAACTTGAAAGCAATTATTGCGCAACAGCTAATTCCAACTCCAGACGGTAAACAGCGACGAGTGGCCATGGAAATTCTGTTGGGCACGCCATTAGTGCAAGACTACATCCGAGACGGTGAAGTCCATAAACTCAAAGAGGTCATGAAAGATTCAACATTGCTTGGTATGAAAACATTCGACCAAAGCTTGTTTGATTTATACCAAGATGGCGGCATTAGCTATGAAGACGCTATCCGTTATGCTGATTCCAGCAATGAGGTGCGCTTGAAGATTAAATTATCACAAGGCGGTGATGCCAGCACATTGTCGCAAGGCATGGATGGCGTTGAAATTGCCGATACCCGTTAACTCGCCAGAATCATCTCAGCCACGCGCTCAGCCAACATCATAGTAGGCGCGTTGGTGTTTCCGCCGATTAGTCTTGGCATTACGGACGCATCTACAACGCGAAGTCCTTGAATGCCTATGACTCGGCATTGTGTATCCACAACGCTGTCTGGTTGATCTGTTGCGCCCATTTTGCAGGTTCCAACCGGGTGGTAAATAGATTCGGCTTTCTCTCGAATGAATTCTGCAATCTGAGCGTCGCTTTGCACACTTTGCCCAGGGAATAACTCAGTGCTTCGATAGCTATCAAATGCTTTTTGGGCTAGAATTTTCCGTGCCGCTTTCACCGCTTCAATCATCACACGCAGATCAAAGCCTTCAGCATCGCTTAAATAGCCCGCCTCAATGCGCGGTTTGTCCTGAATATTTCCACTACTTAAAAATAATCGGCCACGGCTTTTCGGGCGCAGAAAACAGGCGTGCAAGGTATAGCCGGAACCGGGAAGTTTATGTCGACCGTGATCATCAAGCTGCGCTGGAACAAAATGAAACTGTACATCAGGGCGCTCGTCTTCAGCCAATGATGTGCGCAAAAAGCCACCCGATTCAGCCACATTGCTGGTGCCTGGGCCTTGTTTAAACAACAAGAACTGCAAGCCAGCTAAAACTTGATTAGTCGTGTCGTAAGTTATTTGTTGCGTGCACTGCTGTAGGACGCAGGCATCAAGATGATCCTGCAAATTCCCGCCAACACCAGGTGAATTAACAATTACTGCAATATTGTGTTGTTGCAGTTGAGCGCTTGGGCCAATACCCGATAACATCAGTAACTGGGGTGAATTAATACTGCCGCCGCATAAAATAATCTCTTTCTGCGCCGCTTCACAAAAGCCACCTTTGCCGGCCACCGAATACACTAAGGAGCTGGCTTTACCGTTCTCAAATATAACCCGCGAGGCCGTCGCTTTGGTGATAACGGTTAAATTTTTGCGTTTACGTGCGGGCTTTAGATATGCCTGTGCACTAGAGCAGCGTTGGCCGTTTCGTGTGGTGGTTTGATATAAACCAAAGCCTTCCTGCTGTTCGCCATTGAAATCGTCGCTACTAGGAAATCCAGCTTGTTGCGCGGCCTCAAGAAAAACAGGCGTTAATGGATTGATATAGCGCGGATCAGAAACACCAAGCGGGCCATTGCCACCGTGCAGTGCGCTTTCTCCACGCTGATTGCTTTCTGATTTTTTGAAGTATGGCAGAACCGCTTTCCAATTCCAGCCGCTTGCGCCCATGCGTTCCCATTCATCGTAATCTTTTGCATGGCCACGAATGTAACACATGGCATTGATGGAACTGGAACCACCAAGCACTTTGCCGCGTGGCCACCACAGGCTGCGTTGATTGAGTTGTGGCTCGGGCGCGGTATTGTAATCCCAGTTCACACCTTTCTGGCCAACCAGTTGCGCGATGCCAGCGGGCATATGCACTAAAGGATTCCAATCACT
>JAYTOD010000059.1:0-7822 GCA_043747995.1 Arenimonas sp. | reverse complement strand
TTTTACAACACCGAAGCGGAAATTGACGCGCTGATTATAGCCATCGAGAAAGTTAGGAAAATGCTGGGATGAGCACCGCTATTGCATTTCGTTACGCACAGCTAAGCGACATATCGGCAATTGTGCAATTGGTTGAATCGGCCTACCGAGGCGATGCCAGCCGCGCCGGCTGGACCACTGAAGCCGATTTTCTGGAAGGCCAGCGTATCGACGCGCAAAGTGTTCAAGCCGATATCGAGAATCCTGATAGCCTTATTGTGCTGGCGTTTCGTTCAACTGCTTCGAGCACTTCAACAAGCGGAGCGAGCACTCCAGCAGTTGCTGAAATACAAGCATGTTGCCATTTGCAAAAGAAACAAATAGCCTGCTACTTCGGCATGTTTTCAGTCGAACCCACACAGCAAGGTTCAGGTTTAGGGAAATTATTGATTCAAGAGGCTGAGCGGATTGCCAAGCAGGATTGGCATTGTACACACATGGAAATGACGGTTATCGATATTCGTGTTGAGCTGATTGATTTTTATCTACGCCGTGGCTATGCTAGAACTGGAAAGCACCTTCCATTCCCTTATGGCGATGAGCGTTTTGGTATTCCCTTACGCGACGATCTGCGTTTTGAAATTCTTGAAAAACCATTAGGCGATTAATACTCAGATGACCGATTTATCGCAATGGCAAGAAGTATGCTCGTGTTCCAAATTACTGGCCGGAGAGCACACGGTGTGCTTTGACGGCGACACCGCGATTTTAGTCTGCAATATCGATGGTGAAATATACGCGCTGGAAGATAAGTGTACACATCAAGATTTTGAACTTAGCCCAGGAAAGCTTGAAGGCGCAGAAATCGAATGCGTGTTGCATGGTGCAAAATTTGATGTGCGAACTGGTGAAGCTTTATGCGCACCTGCTTATACGGCCGTGGCGAAATTTCCGGTATTAATTGTCAATGAAAAAATCTATACCCGCGACGATCGTTAACGCTCGGTAATCTTCAGCCAAAGCGCTTCGCCGGCGGCTTCTAGAATTAAGCGCTGAGTGCTATCGTTGGGTTTCAGCCACACAGCATCGCCGGTTTGAATTTCCGGGCTATCAGCATCAGATTTAATCCGGCCATGGCCAGAAATAAAATACACCAACCAACTGGTTTTATGCTCAGCAACGCACCATATGCTGCCATGCATGGCACGCCGCTCAACATCGATAGTATATTTATCTGCCTGCCAAATGGCATTGAAGTCAGTTGTTGCGCCGTCAATTAAATACGCTGAAAGCGCTTCTTCGCCTGAAAAAATCACACTTGAATACGGTGGCAGGAGTTCAGCCGAGCGATCAGCAAAATCCAAGCGCATACCCTCGCCGCTAAGTAAGGTTAAATGTCGCATACAGCCTGGGAAAATAGAAAAAGCACCATCACTGGCTACTTCCGCCAAGGAAATTCGCCAAAGCCATTGATCGCCGGTTTCCGGAAAACGGAAAATCTCGTGGCTTAGACCGCCGCCATTCTTCCACGGCATGCGGGTAAATTCACTGGCGGGAAAATGACGATAGTACATTCGCACAGTTTGACATAAAAAAAGCTCATTATATAAATCATGAGCGAGCGCTGGCTGACAGCCCATGATTGAAATCATGGGCTAGATATTGTTTCAGCGGCTTGATTTCACTGCGGCAGGTTTTGCTGGCGCTTTGCCGCCTAAGCTGATGCGGCCGGTGTTGCGCTGCAAGGTTGCTGGACCAATACCTTTAACATCGGCAAGCGCGCTAACCGATTTAAATGCCCCATGCGCTTTACGGTGTTCAATAATGGCCTGTGCCTTGCTAGGCCCAATACCCACCAAAACACGATCCAGTGTTACTGCATCGGCGGTATTGATGTTGACGACTTGATTGGCTGGTGCGGCGGCTATTGCCATGTTGCTGAAACAAAAGGCTAATGCTAAAACTTTAATGATTTTCGATAATGATTTCATGTGATGCTCCTTAGGTGGGTTGTGCTGGCGTTTGCCAGTGAAAACAGTGTTGCAGTTAGGCCGAATTAAAATTAGCCTACAATATTGAATCTTGCTGTAAGCCCAAGCTGATTGTGCTGTCAGAATTTTCTGACACTGGTACACTAAAGGCTTTAAAGACACGGGTGGATTATGGATAAGCAGGCGCTTTCAGCATTTGTTGCCAACCGCTGGGATCAAGACATCATTGGACAACTGGTTGAATATATTAAAATCCCCAATAAATCGCCGATGTTCGATGCCAATTGGCAAGCCAATGGTTTTATGGAACAGGCCACCCAACAATTCGCCAACTGGGCTTCAGTTCAAAATATAAAAGGCATGCAGGTTGAAATCGTACGGCTTGATAATCGCACGCCCTTAATTTTTATCAGCATTGACGGGCAAGGTGATGATTGCGTGCTGATGTATGGACATTTGGATAAACAACCGGAAATGACTGGCTGGGATGCCGATTTGGGCCCATGGGTTCCAGTTATCAAAGGCGATAAATTGTATGGCCGTGGTGGCGCAGATGACGGCTACGCCTTGTTTGGTTCACTAACTTCTATTGCCGCCTTGCAAGCACAGAATATTGCCCATTCGCGCGTAGTGGTCATGATTGAAGCTTGCGAAGAATCCGGCAGTTATGACTTGCCGTTTTATGTGGATCATTTAGCGGAACGAATTGGCAAACCCAGCCTGGTGGTTTGCCTAGATTCCGGCTGTGCTAATTATGATCAACTCTGGTGTACTACCTCATTACGGGGCTTAGCAGGTGGTAATCTGCGTATTGATGTGCTCAGCGAAGGTGTGCATTCCGGCGATGCATCCGGCATTGTGCCGTCCAGTTTCCGCGTGTTGCGACAACTTTTATCACGCATTGATGATCAAGATACCGGCCAAATCAGTTCGCCCGAATTAAATGTGTCTATCCCGGCACAACGCCAACATCAAGCACTGAGAGCTGCAGAAGTTTTGGGTAATGATGTATTCGATAAATTTCCATTTATGTCAGATATGCAACCAGTCAATGCTGATCTTGGTGAACTCATACTAAACCGTACTTGGCGCCCCGCTTTATCTATTACCGGTATAGACGGCATTCCAGATCTTAGCAACGCTGGCAATGTGTTGCGGCCATTTACCGCAGTTAAAATATCTTTGCGCATCCCGCCAATGCTAGATCCAGACGCGGCAGGTAAATTTCTAAAAGAAACATTAGAAAGTGATTCACCATATGGCGCAAAGGTGGTCTTTGATTTAGAAAAAGCCTCCACCGGCTGGAATGCACCCGAACTTGCACCGTGGCTTGAAGCCGCAATTGAACAAGCCAGTCAAGCCAGTTTTGGTGCGCCCGCAATGTATATGGGCGAAGGCGGTACGATTCCCTTCATGGGCATGCTGGGTGAAAAATTCCCGGGTGCTCAATTTATGATTACCGGCGTACTCGGCCCACATTCCAATGCCCATGGCCCGAATGAGTTCCTGCATATTCCCACTGGTAAGCGCGTTACTGAAGCGGTGGCGCATGTGGTAGCTGCGCATTTCGAAGCCAGTCAACAAGGGCTCACCCAAGGCGTGCATGTGCATGAAGGACAAGCCAAGTTTGGAGATCATGGCTGTTGCTAAATTACTTTAGGTTTAACAAAATGTATTTTTGCTAACAGTTATGTAATTTTATTTAGCACTAATTCTGCCAACACATCGATATTTTGTTGGTCGGTTTTCAGATGTAATTCCGGATTCAAAGGCGCTTCATACGGCGAAGAAATACCGGTGAAGTTTGGCAGTTGCCCAGCACGTGCTTTGGCATACAAGCCTTTCACATCGCGTTGCTCACATAATTCAATCGGTGTATCAACAAATACTTCAATAAATTCACCATCAGAAAACATGGCACGCGCCATATCGCGTTCAGAACGAAATGGCGAGATAAACGACACCAGCACAATCAAACCGGCGTCAACCATTAACCTTGCAACTTCAGCCACACGCCGAATATTCTCAACACGGTCGGCTTCGGTGAAGCCTAAATCTTTATTCAAGCCATGTCGAATATTATCACCATCCAATGAATAAGTATGATGATGACTGGCTAGCAGTTTTTGTTCAACACGATTTGCAATCGTTGATTTACCAGAACCAGATAGCCCTGTGAACCATATACAGCGAGGCACTTGGGCTTTCATCGCGGCACGTACATCTTTATTCACATCCATCGCTTGCCAATGAATATTTCCTGCGCGCCTTAAAGCAAAATCAATAGTACCGGCTGCAACGGTAGCATTACTTTTTCGGTCGATTAAAATAAACCCGCCCAACGCTCTATTTAAAGTATAGGGCTCAAAAGCAATGGCTTGATCTAAATTGATATTACAGACTCCGATCTCATTAAGCTGCAAAGTTTTTGCAGCCAGCAAGTCCTGCGTGTTGATATCAATTTTGTGTTTAATTTCGGTCACCGTGGCATTCACCATTCGCGCCCCGATTTTTAACCAATAGCCACGGCCCGGAATCAGTTCAACATCATCCATCCAAATAATATGCGCTGCGAATTGATCTGCTACTTCGCAAGGATATTTACTGGCAACAATTACATCGCCACGGCTTATATCCACTTCATCGGCTAGTGTTAGCATCACGGCTTGGCCAGAAACAGCTTCTGCTAAATCTGCATTTTGAGTAATGATCCGTGCAATGTTTGAGCGTTTACCTGATGGCAAAACCATCACCTCATCACCTGGCTTGAATACGCCTTGGCAAAGCGTTCCAGCAAAGCCACGGAAATCTAAATTCGGCCGGCAAACCCATTGCACCGGCATGCGAGCGGGTTGGCTTTGTAGGGGCGAACCTGTGTGTTTACCAATGGTGTTAACGGATTCATTATCGATGGTTTCCAGATACTGCAACACATTCGGACCGCTATACCATGCTGTGTGTGCGGAAGCATTGATTAGGTTGTCGCCGGTCAGTGCCGATAAGGGAATGGCCTGCACCGAAGAAATACCGAGCTGCTTTGCCAGTGTTCTATATTGTTCAACAATGTCATTAAAAATGGTTTCATCAAAATTCACCAAATCCATTTTGTTAACAGCAAGCAAAATATGCTTGATGCCCAAACGCGACACAATAAAGCTATGCCGCCGTGTTTGCGTTAATACCCCTTTGCGGGCATCAATTAAAACAACTGCCACATCGGCAGTAGACGCGCCGGTGGCCATATTGCGGGTGTATTGTTCGTGGCCTGGGCAATCGGCAACAATGAATTTGCGTTTATCTGTTGCAAAGAATCGATAGGCCACATCGATAGTAATGCCCTGCTCGCGCTCAGCAGCCAAGCCATCGACTAATAAAGCAAAATCTATGGCTTGGCCTTGCGTTCCGTGCTTGGCGCTGTCTTGTTCTAGGGCTGAAAGCTGATCATCAAATAAGCCTTTAGTATCGTGCAATAAACGCCCTATTAAGGTGCTCTTGCCGTCGTCTACACTTCCACAGGTGATGAAACGCAATAGGGATTTAGTTTCGTGTTGTTGCAGGTAAGCTTTGATGTCTGTGTTCATCAGAAATAGCCTTCCTGTTTCTTCTTTTCCATCGAAGCCGACGGATCATGATCGATCACCCGTCCCTGACGCTCGGAGGTGCGGGCTGTCAGTATCTCGGCAACAACCTGTTCGAGGGTCTCGGCCTGCGATTCAACGCCACCGGTCAGTGGATAACAGCCCAGCGTGCGGAAACGTACCATTTTTTCTTCGAGAACTTCACCGGGCAGCAGCTTCATGCGCTCGTCATCAACCATGATGAGCACGCCATCACGCATGACCACAGGGCGCTTGCGTGCAAAGTACAGTGCCGGCAAGGGGATATTTTCGCGCAGGATGTATAACCAGATATCGAGCTCGGTCCAATTGGAAATCGGGAAGGCACGCACCGATTCGCCTTTGTGGATGCGTGTGTTGTAAAGATTCCAAAGCTCCGGGCGTTGTGCCTTCGGATCCCAGCGATGTTGCGCGCTGCGAAAACTGAATATGCGTTCCTTGGCGCGTGACTTTTCCTCATCCCGGCGGGCGCCACCGATTGCACAATCGTAGCCACCCTGCTCAAGCGCTTCGCGCAAGGCTTGGGTGCGCATGATGTCGGTATAGATGGTTGCGCCGTGATCAAATGGGTTGATGCCCTGGCGCACGCCTTCTTGGTTGATGTAGACACGCAAGTCGACATCGCAGCGTTCGGGCACTTGGTTCCGGAAGGCATAGGTGTCGCGGAATTCAAAGGTGCTATCGATATGCAACAGCGGTATCGGCGGACGCGCGGGAGAAAAGGCCTTGCGCATCAGGTGAAGCAAAACCGTACTGTCTTTACCAATGGAATACAGCAACACCGGGTTTTTGAATTCAGCAGCAACCTCACGAAATATATGGATGCTTTCTGCTTCAAGTCGATCGAGGTGTGATAATGCTTTCATGCGTTGTTTTTTCAAGGATTTTAAGCATTTTACGGCAATTACTCAGTTACGTGTTATTAAACTGCCATTCAGCTTATGACTTGTGTGCATGTAAAAATACAGTAAGATTATGTATGTTCTATACATCGTTGGAGATGTGCTATGAAAGTCCGTTCAATTGCATTCGTTTTAGCAGTCGCATTATTTTCAAGCGCCGCCATGGCAGATGCCCCTACTTGCCCAGCAAATATGGTCAAAGCTGAATGCGTATATTTTAAAGAAGGCTACGCAGTTGGCAATGAAGACGCAAAAGCAAGTTTAAGTAATGCCTATCAACGCCACGAAGACTCGTATGATTCGCGCTTTGAGTCAGCTTTTTCCAAAGGTTACGAGCAAGGCTGGAAAGACGCAAAAACGAAGAAATAACACCCCAAAATTCAGCTAGGCTTGATGCCAAAAGAGCAGCTTCCCTCTGCTAAATTAGAACTTGTTGATTTCCATGGCGTTATTATGAGTACTACTTTTGCCAACTGCTTATACACATATCTTTGATTGTGTAATTGCAATTAAAATTCAAAAGTGCTTTAGCTTTTTCATTATTTGCAATTAATTCGGCTACATCACCTTGTCGTCGATTAGTAATTTGAAATGGTATAGATATTCGGTGGGCTATTTCAAATTGCCTGATAAGCTCAAGCACAGAAAACCCATTGCCAGTGCCTAAATTTACAGCATGCCAACCTGCATTCTGGCTAATATATTCAAATCCAGCAAGATGCCCTGCAGCCAAATCTAGGATATGGATATAGTCACGAATTCCGGTGCCATCATGAGTTGAGTAATCATTGCCAAATATATTTACAAACCCACGTTTTTCCATGGCAACCTGAACGATATATGGCATCAAGTTATTTGGTACCCCAACTGGATTTTCGCAAATCAAACCTGATTGATGCGCACCAACTGGATTGAAATATCTAAGACAAATTACTTTCCAACGAGGATCTGAATATGCCAAATCGTAAAGTATTTGTTCAATATGTAACTTCGTTCGGCCATATGGGTTTGTTGCCGAAGTAGGGTGTTGTTCGTCTAAAGGCAAATAGTTAGGGTTTCCATACACAGTTGCACTACTACTAAATACAATTGTTCTCACATTTGATTCATGCATGGCTTGCAGCAAAGACAACGTGCCACCAACATTATTGTCAAAATATATCAGCGGAGATAGCACTGATTCTCCAACTGCCTTTAACCCAGCAAAATGCATGACACCGTCAATTGCCACTCGTTCAAAAATATTTCTTAATACCGTACTATTACGAATATCACCCTCTACAAAGTCTATTTTCTTTTCAGTAATTTTTTCAATTGCAGAGATAACTGAATA
>JAYTOD010000058.1:0-1634 GCA_043747995.1 Arenimonas sp. | reverse complement strand
GTATTCGGCGGCTACTTCACGCGCTACCTTTAGGAATAAGCCAGAAGTGGATTTCAGGATATTTGCCTTATGCACCACAGTGATTTTTTTGCGACCAATAGAACGCGCTAATTCAAAGGCATAGCGCACGATGCGCTCGGAACCTTTGCGGGTGATTTTCTGGGTGAGCAACGCAGTTTCGCCGTCTTCAGAAACACTTTGGCCTTCACCAATATATGCACCTTCGGTATTTTCACGCACGGTGATTAGGTCAATATTTTGGTAACGCGATTTGGTATTCGGAAAGCTAATTGCCGGGCGCACATTGGCGTATAAATCAAAATGACGGCGCAAAACCACGTTAATCGAAGAAAAGCCTTCGCCAACCGGTGTAGTTAAAGGGCTTTTCAGCGCCACTTTGTACTTACTAATTGCAGTTAAAGTGGCTTCTGGAAGCAATTCGCCAGTTTTTTCATATGCCGCTAAACCGGCCTCAACAAATTCATATTGCAAGCCAATGTTCAAGGCATTAAGCACATCAAGTGTGGCGTCCATAATTTCTGGGCCAATTCCATCGCCACGAATCACCGCAATTGTATGCGCCATCTTGCTTCTCACTATAAATATTTAGGGCGCATTATACCCCAAGAAGTCTAATTTTCTGAGCTATTGCTCCAGAAGCGGCTGTAACTTGCCGGCGCGATCAAGCGCCACCATTTCATCAAAGCCGCCAATATGGGTGTCGTTGATGAAAATTTGCGGCACTGATGTGCGCTTAGTTCTACTCATCATAGTTTGCCGTGCTTCAGCATCCATATCAATGCGCTGCTCACGGTATTCATGGCCTCGCGACTTCAGGAAATTCTTTGCTGCCACGCAGTACGGGCAAAATGCCGAGCTGTAAATCAGGATATCCGCCATACTAAATCCTTAACCAATAAAAGAGGAACTATGCGTTACTATGTGAGTCCTAGTTTAAGTAAATTCAAGTCGGCGCGCATGAAATCCCTGTCAATGCAGAAAAAAATTCTCGTTATGGCCTTATTTAACTGTTTAGCAGTGGGCTTTTCATTGGCTACTGCGCAAGAAACTAGTTTGCCTGAACTCGGATCTTCAGCTGGAGAATTGCTCACCCCCGAGCAAGAACAGCAATATGGTGGCTACACCCTACATCAGCTTCGGCAATACAACTATGTGCTCGACGATCCACTGATTGATTCTTGGCTGCAAAACATGGGCCATCGACTAGGATCGTCTTCAGACAACCCTAAGCAACCATTCACGTTTTTCATGATGCGCGATCGACAGATTAACGCTTTTGCCACACTCGGCGGCTACATTGGTATGAATGCCGGCTTAGTGCTCACTGCAACCACTGAAGACGAAGTGGCCGGCGTGATTAGCCACGAAATATCGCATGTAACCCAAAAGCATGTGTTGCGTTCTGTGGAGCGCGCAAAAAAAGACCAGATACCGATTATGTTGGCGGCTTTAGGTGTAATCGTTGCGGCTAATGCAGCTGGTGGCAGTGGTGACTCAGCAGATAATGCCAGCATGGCGGCTATGATTAGTGCGCAAGGCTTAATGATTCAACGACAAATTGATTACACTCGTTCAAATGAATCCGAAGCCGACCGCATTGGCATTCAAACTCT
>JAYTOD010000057.1:0-8389 GCA_043747995.1 Arenimonas sp. | reverse complement strand
TATGCCGTCGTATGCCAGTGTGCAACCGAAAGATTTCACAAACTTATTAAAGAAGGTTCGCGAGCGCCCCGATGCCGCGCTAATTGAAACGGTATTGCTGCGCTCACAAAGCTTGGCGGTGTACAGCCCCGAAAACAAAGGCCATTTCGGGTTAGCGTTGGAAGCATATAGCCATTTCACTTCGCCGATTCGCCGCTATCCCGACTTGTTACTGCATCGTGTACTAAAGAAAGTATTGCTTGAGTATTCAAGCATTGGCGCATTTATTTATACTGCCCAAGAAATGGATAAATTATGCTTGCAGTGTTCTGAAAAAGAGCGTCGTGCCGATGAAGCTGAGCGCGAAGTCGATGAACGCTATCGCAGTGCTTGGATGGAACAACATGTTGGTTCGCAGTTTGATGGTGTAATTAGTGGCGTAACCAGTTTTGGATTGTTCGTTGAGTTAATCGATTCAAAAGTGAATGGTTTAGTGCATGTTACACAATTGCCGCACGATTATTACCATTTCGATCCAATCCGAAAAACGCTAAGTGGCGAGCGAAAAAAACTGAGTTTCCGATTAGGCGAGCCATTGCGTGTATTGGTGTTAAAAGCCAGCGTAGAAGATAAACGCATTGATTTCAAACCCATTTTCCCAGAAACTGATCGAAAGAAAAAAGCACAATAAAATGATGAGAGTAGCCCGATGAGTAAAGCAGGACAATGGATTTCCGGAATAAATGCAGTAGCCTCGGCGTTAGAACACGATATTGAACACGTGCGTGAAATATTGGTTGAGGCTGGCAATAAAAATGCTCGCATCACCGAAATTGAAGAAAATGCTCGGCGTAAGGAAATATCGGTTCGACGTGTCAATAATCAAGCTTTAGAAGGCATTGCAGGCGGCTTGCGTCACCAAGGTGTGATTGCCCGCTACGAAGCGCCAGTGCAAACTAGCGAAGCAGAGTTGCCGGCCTTAATTGAAGCAGCCAATGGCCATGTATTGATTCTAGTTTTGGATGGCATTCAAGATCCGCATAATTTAGGCGCTTGCCTGCGTTCATCAGCCGCAGCGAACGTAACAGCGGTTATTATCCCCAAAGATAAAGCCGCACCAATCACTGCTACTGTGCGTAAAGTGTCGGCCGGCGCGGCGGATCGCATTCCAGTTATTTCAGTCACTAATTTAGCGCGCAGCTTGCGCGCCATTAAAGAAGCCGGCGTTTGGGTCTATGGTTTAGATGGCGAGGCAACGAGCTCAATTTACCAAACCGATTTCAAAGGCAATGTGGCCATTGTGATGGGCAGTGAAGGCGAGGGCATGCGCAGACTAACGCGTGAGCATTGCGATGGCTTAATCAATATTCCGATGCCGGGTGAAATGGAAAGTTTGAATGTATCGGTTGCTACCGGTGTGGCTTTGTTTGAAGTGGTTCGTCAACGATTGGGAGTGAAGTGATGAATATTCAATGGTTTGATATCGTTGGTTTGCTGGGTGTTGCCTTAACATTATTGGCTTATTTGGCATTACAAGCACGGCGAATGAAAGGCGATGGCTTGATTTATCCATTGTTGAATCTAATTGGTGCTGGCGCAATTCTTGCATCTCTGGTTTATGATGAGCACACCAATTTATCAGCATTTGTTATTGAAACTGCTTGGTGCGTAATCAGTGTGTATGGAATCTATCTTGCCACCCGTGAAAAAGCTTCTTCGCTGCTCAGTAAAGATACGCCTAAGCTTTAAATGCGGGTATTATTTGGTGGCTGAGCGCTGCGAAGCCCCCCAAGCATTCACAATCTTACAGAATAGCTGCGCTGTGCGTTCGGTGTCGTAAACGGCTGAGTGTGCATCGTCGTTATTCCAGTCTAATCCTGCCGCTGACACCGCTTTACTGAGCACCGTTTGGCCATAGGCCATGGCCGCTAGGCTGACGGTATCAAGTGTGCTGAATGGGTGAAAGGGATTGCGTTTGTGTGCAACCCGCGCAACAGCGGCATTGATAAAACTCAAATCAAATGAAGCGTTATGGCCGACTAAAATGGCGCGCGTACAGTTATTGCGTTTAGCTGCTTGCCGAACTGGCATGAAAATATGATCGAGCGCAGCGCGTTCGTCTTTGGCATCTCGAAACGGATGCGTTACATCGATACCGGTAATTTCCATTGATTTCGGATCGAGTTCTGAGCCCTCGAATGGCACCACATGGGTGCTGAAAATTTCACCGACAACCAGTTCGCCATGCTCGTTAAATTCAATCGGTGCTGCAGCAATTTCCAGCAAGGCATGCCGGTTGCAATCGAAACCACCGGTTTCAACGTCGACCACCACCGGCAGAAAGCCACGGAATCGGTCGTTGAGTGGGAATTTTGGAATGCTATTGGACATACGTCCATCATACCGTAGGGGCGAACCTTGTTAATCTAAATAGTGCAATATTTATTATTGCACGTTGATGACTACCCCGGTGCTTCGCACCACCCCTTCGACCTCGAAGGGGAATATTCAGACCTTATTCCCCTTCATTTATGAAGGGGGGGGGGCCGGAGGGCGGGGTAGTTAATAGCAATTATTCGCTGGTATGGTCGTCTTTCTTGCGCTCGCCTTCCGGCATTTCACCATGAACCACAAAATAGGTGTTCTCAGCAATGTTAGTGGCGTGATCACCAATACGTTCGATGTTTTTGGCCATAAATAATAAATGCGTGCATTGCCCAATATTGCGAGGATCTTCCATCATGTAGGTCAGCAGTTCACGGAAGAAGCTGGTGTATTGGCCATCTAATTCGGCATCAGCATCGCGTACTTGTATCGCCAATTCGGCGTCGCTGTTCTGATACGCTTTTAATGCATCCGATAAAATTTGATTGGCTGTTTTGGCTAAGCGCGCAATACGTGCAGTGGCTGGAATGGCGGCACTGTTGTTCAGAACAATCGAGCGTTTAGCAACATTAGAAGCATAGTCGCCGATGCGTTCAATATCGGATGAAATCTTTAAGGCCGCATACACTTCGCGCAAATCACGCGCCATTGGCTGACGTAGTGCTAAAAGCTTCAGTACATCGTTGGTTATTTCAGTTTCAAGTGCATCGATGGCATCATCATTCGCCACAACGCGCGCCGCAGCATTGCTATCGCGGCGGTTAATTACATCCACTGCGGCATTTAGCTGGGCCATTGCTAAGTTGCCCATTTGGCTAATTTCACCGTAAAGGCGGTTCAATTCGGAATCAAAACTTTTAACGATATGGTCTTGTGTATGCATAATGTTCTCTTAACCGAAACGACCGGTGATGTAATCTTCGGTTTGTTTCTTGGTGGGTTTGGTGAAAATAGTTTGTGTTACACCATGTTCAATGAGTTCGCCAAGATACATGAACGCAGTGAAGTCGGATACGCGCGCTGCTTGTTGCATATTATGTGTGACAATCAAAATAGTAAATTGCTCTTTAAGTTCTGAAATCAGTTGCTCAATCTTGCCGGTCGCAATCGGGTCAAGCGCAGAGGTCGGCTCATCGAATAAAATCACTTCTGGCTTTAAGGCAATCGCACGAGCAATGCACAAGCGCTGTTGCTGGCCGCCGGATAAACCCAATGCACTTTTATTCAGCTTGTCTTTTGCTTCATTCCATAAGGCACCTTGAACCAAGGCTTGTTCAACGCGCACGTCCATTTCAGCTTTCGATAGACTTTCATAATGTTTAATGCCGTACGCAATATTATCGTAAATCGACATAGGAAATGGCACGGGTTTTTGAAAAACCATGCCAATTTTACTGCGCAGCTTATTGAGTGGAAAGTTCGGATCAATAACATTTTCGCCATCCAACAATACTTGTCCAGTGGCATACTGCTTAGGATAAATGCTGTAGATGCGATTAAAAATACGTAGCAAGGTGGATTTGCCGCAGCCAGACGGTCCAATTAGTGCAGTAACTTTGTGTTCAGGAACATCTAAAGATAATTCTTTAATGGCTTTGAAGTCGCCATAATAAAATGCTAAATCCTTTGCGGCTAATTTAACCGGTGTTGCTTTAGACGTTTCAGTTTGTGTGGAGGCAATGTGCAAATTAGTCATGTTTGGTATTCCGGGCAAGAATGATTCGAGCAAGTATGCTGATGAATAATACAAAAAGTGTGACGATGAAAGCACCGGCCCATGCCAGCGTATTCCAATATTCAAATGGACTCATCGCAAACTGGAAAATCACTACTGGCCCACTGGCTAGTGGCTGACTAAGATCGGTGCTCCAGTATTGATTATTTAGGGCTGTAAATAGTAGCGGTGCCGTTTCACCACTAATACGAGCAAGTGCTAACAAAATGCCTGTCAAAATACCTGGCAAAGCCGCGCGATATAGAATTTGTGTATTGACCTTCCACTGCGGAACGCCCAAAGATAAGGCTGCTTCACGCATCTGGGTGGGCACTAAGCGAATCATTTCATCAGTAGTGCGCACCACCACAGGTAAAACAATGAAGCCTAATGCAATTGCACCCGCCCAACCTGAAAATCCACCGCTAGGCTCAACAACTAGAGTGTATACAAATAAGCCCAGCACAATAGACGGTGCTGAAAGTAGGATGTCATTGACGAAACGAATAGTTTCACCAATCCAATGATGATTAACGTATTCAGCCAAGTAAGTGCCGGCTGCAATACCAATAGGCGCGGCCATGAGAACTGCCAGCATGCACATCATAAAACTGCCGACCAAGGCATTTAGCAAGCCGCCGGTTACTTCGCCGGGCGGTGGGGTCATTTGGGTAAATAAATGTAGACCGAAGGCATTAAAGCCCTTGCTGAAAGTGACCCACAAAATCCATGTTAAGAAGAATAAGCCGAAAGCCGTAGCTAGGCCGGAAAGCACCATGGTTAGCACATTATAAAAACGACGTTTTAGGTATAAGCGTTCAGTGCTTGTCATTAGTTGCCCTCCCTTTTATTCAACTGCCTAAGCATCAGTTTGGCAATACTTAGCACAATGAAGGTGACTACGAATAAAAGAAAACCCAGCGCAATTAATGACGATAAATAAATCTGTGAATCGGCTTCTGCGAATTCATTGGCGATAGTTGCAGCAATCGAGTTGCCTGGTTCGAGCAATGAAGCGCTTAAACGGTGTGCATTGCCCAATACAAAGGTGACTGCCATGGTTTCACCCAACGCTCTACCTAGCCCTAAGAATATACCGCCAATCACTGCTGAACGCGTGTAGGGCAGAACAATATTCCATACTACTTCAGTGGTGGTTGAGCCCAGAGCATAGGCGGATTCTTTTAATTGGGTGGGCACGGTAAGAAATACTTCGCGCATTACCGAAGCAATGAATGGAATAACCATCACAGCCAACACTAATCCTGCTGTGCCCATGCCAACGCCCAATGGCGGGCCTTGGAATAGGGCACCAACAAACGGCCATTGCCCCATGTGTTCATCAACCCAGGGAAACACATTTACGCCAAGAAATGGAACCAAAACGAACAGACCCCACATACCGTAAATAATCGATGGTATGCCTGCTAGCAGTTCAATGGCTGATGCGACCGGCATACGCAACCAATTTGGTGCGAGTTCAGTAAGGAAGATGGCAATGCCAAAACTGATTGGAACGGCAATAAATAAGGCAATGAATGAGGTGACTAATGTGCCATAAATCGGCACCAAGGCGCCGAATTCTTTTTGTACGGCGTCCCAGTTTTCGGTATATAAAAATTTAAAGCCAAATGTGCTGAATGCTTCGTAGCCGCCCTTGAACATCATTGCAGCTGCAGCAAACAGTGAAATCAAAACAAAGAAACCTGCAACAGCAACGGCCCATTTAAACCAAGAGTCGTGCTGGCTATCTTTGTGTGTGCGGAGTTGGCTCAGAGTTTGCGTCATAGGGAGTTTAAACTTAAGGTTGAGAATAAAAACTTAAGATACAAAAAACCCAATGCATACTTTGTATGCACTGGTTCACATCATAACGCAATTACTTGATGTTCGCAGCCCAATAGGCTTTGATTGATTTTGTCAGTTCAGCTGGCAAGGCAACATAACCTAAATTTTCTGCAGAGGCATCACCGTTGGTGTAAACCCAATCAAAAAATGCCAAGGTATCTTTCGATTTTTGTGCGTTTTTTGGTGTTTTATACATCAAGATGAAGTTGGTAGCAGAAATTGGGTAAGCTTGCGCGCCTGGTGCGTCAGTGATGACTAGCGAGAAATCCTTAACATCATTCCATTCAGCCGATGCGGCTGCTGCTTTGATGCTGTCTTTGCTTGGCACAATGAAGTTACCGGCACGATTACGAACTGCCGTGTAGTTTAGCTTGTTGGTGATAGCGTAAGAAAGCTCAATATAACCAATTGCACCTTTAATTTGCTTGGTATATGCAGCGACGCCTTCATTACCTTTGCCGCCTATACCAACTGGCCATTTAACTGAAGTGCCTTCACCGACTTTCGAGCGCCAATCAAGACTGACTTTGGATAAATAATTAACAAAGTTAAAGGTTGTACCGGAACCGTCAGAACGATGCACTACAGTGATTTTTTGGCTAGGAAACGTTACGCCAGAGTTCACTGCGGCGATAGCAGGATCATTCCAGTTTGTAATTTTGCCCATGAAAATATCAGCTAGAAGCGGGCCGGTCAATTTGACATCGCCCTGTTTCAAGCCAGGTATATTCACAATTGGTGTAACTGCACCCATCACTGAAGGGAATTGGCCCAAGCCTGACGCTTGTAAATCACCTGGTTTTAAAGGTGCGTCAGTAGAACCAAAATCGACTGTGCCGGCTTTAATTTGGGCAATACCGCCACCGGAACCAATGGATTGGTAATTAACTTTATTTTTAGTGGCTTTGTTATAGTCAGCCGACCATTTCGACATAGCAGGAAAGACGAAAGAAGCGCCAGCGCCAGTTGTATCAGCAGCATCTGCGCTGAACGCGAAGCTTGCGGCTAATGCAACAGATATAAGCGAGATTTTTGCTTTGTTTAACATTTAAATGCTCCAAACCAAGCTCGGACTGAGCTTGGCATATATTAGTAGAGGATTGTTACAAGATTATGACAATAACTTACCAGTAGAATTGAGCGCGTACGGATAAAATATTTGGATTGTCGTCTTGGAAGTTCTTGATGGTGCTGCTGTACTTGCTTGAGTCAACCATCACGTAGTTGGCTGAAAGCTTGAAGTTTGAGCGTAAATACCAGTTCACGCCTACCGTCCAGTTGCTTTCTTCGCCGCCCATCACACCGGTGACTACCGGAGCCAATGGATTAGCGAAATTCACACTGCCGTCGTTTAAGTTGGCTGTATCGTAACGCACTCCTAATTGCCACATGCCTTTACTTGGCTCATTTGGCAAACCGGTGGTGATTACGCCGCCTTTATAGCCCCAGGTTTCGCCAGTGATATTCCAAAGGCCATATACATACCAGCTGTCGGCAGAGTAATCAGCATTCGTTGTGCGCGTGACTGTGGTGCTCATATGCTCTGCTTGTATCTTAAATGGACCGGATACGAATGCAGCTTCGAAGCCGAGTGTTTTTAGACGATCAGCATTGATGAACTGCCCAGAATCCACTAAGCGTTGTGCGGATTGATCAGCGTCGGGGCGAACACGTAAACGAGCTTTGCCTTGACCGGTAGCGTCACGGGCTTCCATGTCGATGTAGGACAAACCGAAATGTAGCAATGTGTCATCATCCTTGATTGGTGCATAGAAAGCACGCCCGCCGAAGCCATCACCGGTTCCAAGTGAGGGGGACTCGTTATTGGTTAATTCATTGCCAAAATAGCTAAGGGTGCCGCCCCAGTTGCTGCGGTCAGTCTCAACTTTAACACCCATACGTCGGCTCATGCTTTGCAGATTGGTAGTCATCGCTTTCGAGATAAAATCGTTGTTCTTGGTGCTAGACAGCTCTTCCAAGCTGTTAGGCTGCTTGTATTGACCTACAGTTATCGAGGTCTCGCCGCTCAAACGGTACTGCACGTTAACATCCAGAAATTTATCGGAACGTGCGTCATAGCCAAAAACCCAGTTCCACATACCTGGGCCTTTACCTTTAAAAATAATTTCGGCACGACGCATACCAAAATCGGTATCAGTACCATCTGCTCCGTCTGAACTCAACACGCGGAAATCATCGTTGTAGAAGTAAGAGTCTGCTTGGATTAAGCCTTCGAACGATACTTCCGAGCCACCGATTTGATCAATAAAAATTTCGGCGTTGGCGGTGCTGGAAAGGGCTGCTAATGTGGCAAGGGTTAAAACATTTAAGGTCAATTTCATATTAGTTCCTAAGTGGTTTATAGAGACAACGTTGCCATCATAGGGAGTAAATATTTCATTAATGTTACAAAAAATGATTTATTTACTGTAACAACCATTTTTCGTTGAGTGCGTATGAATT
>JAYTOD010000056.1:0-3125 GCA_043747995.1 Arenimonas sp. | reverse complement strand
TTGCGCAAGGTTCGCGCTTTATTTTGGGTTTAGTCATCTTACTTTTATTGGCAAATACTAGCCCTGCGAAATTACGTGCTTGGACGCCATGGGTATATGCGTTCACTTTATCTTTGATGCCTTTAGTGTTCATTTTTGGAAGTGGCCGCAGTGCAAATTTATGGCTAAACCTCGGCTTCTTTTATTTACAACCTGGCGAGTTGCTGAAATTAAGTGTACCGATGATGGTGGCGTGGTACTTGAACAAACAAGTGCTACCGCCAAACTGGAAAACCTTGTTGGTTTGCGCTGTGATTGTGGCTGTGCCGTTTGTATTGATTGCTAAGCAGCCCGATTTCGGCACCGGCGTTCTTGTGCTTGCATCAGGTGGCTTCGCGCTATTTTTAGCGGGCTTGCAGTGGCGGCGAATAGTCATTTTTGTTGCTCTGGTTGCGGCTGCTATTCCCATCGGCTATCAATACTTGATGCCTTACCAGAAAGATCGCATCAATGTATTTCTAAACCCAGAAAGTTCGCCGCAAGGCGCGGGCTGGAATATTATTCAATCTAAAATCGCTATCGGTTCAGGCGGATTCTGGGGTAAAGGCTGGGGCTTGAGTACACAGGCCAAGTTAGACTTCCTGCCAGAACACACTACCGATTTTGCTTTCTCGGTATTTTCAGAAGAATGGGGCTGGTTTGGTGTGTTCGTAATATTTTGTATTTATTTATTCATTATCGTGCGCAGCATGTGGATGGCAATAAATGCCAAAGACTCCTATTCACGTCTGCTAGCTGGTTCACTTGCCTTAACCTTCTTTATTTATATACTGGTTAACGGGGGCATGGTGGCGGGCTTTTTGCCTGTTGTTGGTGTGCCGATGCCCTTGATTAGTTACGGTGGCACGTCAGCAGTTTCTTTGCTGGCTGGGTTTGGATTAATTATGTCAGCGTATGCACACCGTAAATATTTAAGCGACTAAACAATACATTTATTTCACATATGCAATGGGTATAATTTTTTTTGATCTAAGGAATAATTGATAATGTTGCCACTTCGCGAAGATTTACATTTCCTGCTGTTCGATTGGTTGCACGCTGAAAACTTGATAGAGCAAACTGCATTCGCTCATATAGATCGCGGCAGCACAGAAGCGATGCTCGATGCCGCATTAGATCTTGCGGCTGCTGAGTTTGTGCCGCACGCTGCGAAATCGGATGCTAATCCGCCAATTTTCAGTGATGGCAAAGTTAGCATTATTCCAGAAGTAGCGCAGGCTTTAGCGGCGTATCGTGATGCGGGTTTCTTTGGAATGGAAACGCCAATAGATGAAGCAGGATTGGGCTTGCCGTACACGGTTGTGGCCGGCATTGCTGGAATATTTTCGGCTTCCAATATCGCTACCTATGGCTATGCATTTTTAACGCAAGCAGCGGCCAAGCTGATTCGTGAAGTAGGCAGTGAGGAACAGAAGCGCCGCTATCTGCCTGCAATGGTGGACGGTCGTTGGTTCGGTACTATGTGTCTATCAGAGCCGCAAGCTGGTTCCAGTTTGGCTGATATTCGCACAACGGCTGATCTCATGCCTGATGGCCGCTACTCGTTGCGTGGCAATAAAATGTGGATTAGTAGTGGCGATCATGAAATGGCTGAAAATATCGTGCATTTGGTGCTTGCCAAAATCCCAGGTGGGCCGCCAGGAAGCAAAGGAATTTCCTTATTTCTTGTGCCGCGTCGTCATGTCAATTCAGAGGGTAATGCCGGTGTACGCAATGGCGTCACATTATTAGGCCTCAACCACAAAATAGGTACACATGGCCAGGTGAATTGCCTGCTTGGTTTTGGTGAAAACGAACCTTGCATTGGTGAACTGATAGGCAAAGCACACGATGGCATGCGCGGCATGTTTGTGATGATGAATGAAGCGCGCATCGGGGTTGGGCTGAGTGCTGCCATGTCTGGATATGCTGGCTATCGTGCGGCACTTACCTATGCAAAGGAACGTAAACAAGGCCGTGCAGTAACAGAGCGCGACCCGAGCACGCCGATGTTGCCTATTATCGAGCATGCCGATGTGCGTCGCCAATTGTTGCGTGCAAAAAGTTATGTTGAAGGTAGCTTCGCCTTGTGTTTGTTTGCTGCACGTCTGATTGATGATGCAAAGGCAGATAATGTTGGTTCGGCTGAGGCACAGGCCTTGGTAGATTTACTTACACCAATTGTTAAGGCATGGCCATCGGATTACGCATTAGAAGCAAACTCTATTGCTATTCAGGTGCATGGTGGCGCAGGCTACACCCGAGATTTCCCAGTAGAACGCTTATGGCGTGAGAATCGCATTAACGCCATTCATGAAGGCACCAATGGCATGCAGGCCATGGATTTACTCGGTCGGAAATTACTTGGTGATGGTGGCAAGGCGTTTGCGCTACTCACTTCGCGTGTTGAAGTGACACTTGCGGCTGCACGTGAGCATACAGCGCTTGTGCCTCTGGTTGATACGCTAGCTTCGCGTTGGGCAAAACTTGCACCTGCTGTACAAGCTGCTGGCATTGCCGCACGGACTGATCTTGAGCTTAGTTTCGCCAACGCCTATTTACTACTCGATGCGATGGGCCACTCAGTTATTGCCTGGTTATGGCTTGACCAAGCGTTGTGTGCAGCGAATATATTAGCAAGTACCGATGTCAGTACTTCGCGCCGTAATTACTTGTTAGGTAAACAGGCGGCCGCACAGTATTTCATTACCTGGGAGCTCCCTACTAAAGATGCCTTGCTACAACGATTTACTGCGCTTGACCCACTTTGCCGTGACCTTGATCCTGCGCAGTTGTAAATGATCTCTGTAATGTGAACAACAGCGATGCACTGAACAATAAAACTGCGCACGCACTAAAAAAACTGTGCTAAGTTTGAACATGGACTCATTAAAAATGGTTTCTCCAATGAATAAACTTTTACCTATGCTTGCCATAAGCGCTATTTTTATATCGGGTTGCCAGCCAACAGCTGTTAAGACCACACCTGTTATAGCATTGCCAGCTCCTCCAGTTTCTGTTCCAGTACCTGCACAGCCAGTTGTGGTGACAGAAGAGCCACTGAGTGCGGAAGTTACAGTGCTTCGCGAACGGTTTATTGTGGAAAC
>JAYTOD010000055.1:0-6848 GCA_043747995.1 Arenimonas sp. | reverse complement strand
CAAGTGATTTTGAGCACCACCGATTTCTTTATGCCGATTGCCGATGATGCCTTTGATTTTGGCCGCATTGCTGCCACCAATGCCATTAGCGATATTTATGCGATGGGTGGCACACCATTGATGGCTGTCGCGATTTTGGGTTGGCCGGTGAATACCTTACCAGCCGAGCTCGCGCAACGTGTGGTGGATGGTGGTCGACAAGCCTGCAGTGATGCTGGTATTCCTTTAGCAGGCGGGCATAGTATTGATTCACAAGAACCCATCTTTGGTTTAGCGGTGACTGGTCAAGTGGCTAAACAACAGTTAAAGCAAAACAACACCGCAACGGCAGGTTGTGTTTTATATTTAACCAAACCATTAGGCGTGGGCATATTAACCACCGCACAAAAACAAAAAAAATTATTGCCCGAGCATGAATTTATCGCGCGCGATGTGATGTGTCAGCTCAATACTGTGGGTGCAAACGTTGCAACGCTTGATGGCGTGAAAGCCATGACTGACGTGACCGGCTTTGGCTTGCTCGGGCATTTACTAGAAATGTGTGAAGGCAGTGCTGTGCAGGCTAAACTTCAATACAAGGCTATTCCGTTTCTGGCACCTGTGAAAAACTATATTGCACTTGGCTGTGTGCCCGGCGGCACCGGCCGAAATTTCGACAGTTACGGACATAAGCTGGGCGTGCTCAGCAATGAGCAACGCGCCTTGCTATGCGACCCACAAACCAGCGGTGGCTTATTGATTGCTGTTGAAGAAAGCTCAGCAATATTGTTGGAGCAACTACTGCGCGATGCAAACATTGAGCCAGTGTGCATTGGTGAGTTGCACCCTCGGCAGAGTGGGCCTTGGATTGAGGTTGTCTAGTAATATGCCGGATCGATTTGACACAGAAAATTACCAACAATTATTTTTAAGCGACACGCCATTAATTGATACACGTGCGCCGATTGAGTTTGCGCAAGGAAGTTTTCCGAAAGCCGTTAATCTGCCACTGATGAGCGATGAACAACGTGCACAGGTTGGCACTGAGTACAAAAATAACGGCCAGCAGTCTGCCATTGCACTGGGTCATCAGTTGGTTCACGGTGAAGCTAAGCAAGCACTCATTCAGAACTGGAAAAACTTTGCTGAGCAAAACCCGAATGGTTTTTTGTTTTGTTTGCGCGGCGGCCTGCGTTCGCAGATTAGCCAACAATGGTTGAGCGAAGCGGGCTGTGACTACCCACGGGTACTTGGCGGCTATAAATCCATGCGGCAATTTCTTCTGCAAGCATTGCCTGATTCTCTGCAACAAGGTCCACTATTGGTTTTATCGGGGCAAACTGGCTGTGCCAAAACACAGTTGCTGCAAGGCATTGAGCACGCGGTGGATTTAGAAGGCTTAGCCAATCATCGCGGCAGTGCTTTTGGTAAACGTGTGCATGGGCAACCCAGCCAGATTGATTTTGAAAATACACTTGCCATTGAATTCTTAAAACGCCGGCATGTTTCAGCACAAAAAACCATTGTGTTGGAAGATGAAAGCCACTTGATTGGCCGCAATGTATTGCCCGATGCCTTACTTGGCGCTATGCAACAAGCGCCTATTGCGATGATTGAAATGCCACTTGAACAACGCGTGCAGCACACCTACCAAAATTATATTTTGCATAAGTTGCAAGAATGGCAGGAGTTTGCCGGTGCTGAGCAAGGTTTTGTGGCTTTCGCTGAAGAACTGCAAACTTCACTCGCCAGCTTGAAACGTCGGCTCGGCGGCTGGCGTTATCAGCAGCTGCAATTGCAAATGCAAAGCGCATTAGTTAGCCATCAGCATGGAAATTCTGAGCAGCACCTGCACTGGATTCACACCTTGCTAAAAGAATACTACGATCCCATGTATCAGTATCAGCTCAGCAAAAAATCGGATCGAATTGTGTTTCGCGGTAGCTACGATGAGGTTGAACAGTTTCTACAGCACAACACATTAACTCAATTTCATAAAGGGAAAACGGATGCCACTTAAACAAATACCACTTGAGCAAATTAATACATTTCATCAAAACACACTCACCGGGCTGCTCGGCATTGAGTGTGTTGAGCTAGGTAATGATTATCTTGTGGCGCGTATGCCAGTTGATCATCGCACCCACCAGCCAGCCGGCTTGTTGCATGGCGGCGCCAGCGCTGCGTTGATTGAAAGCATCGGTTCGATGGGCTCGATGCTATTAATTGATTTAGAAAAAGAACAGCCGGTTGGCATCGAGATTAACGCCAATCATGTTAATGGTGTTCGCAGCGGTTTTGTGCGCGCCATGGGCAAACTGGTACACGCCGGTCGGCGAACGCATCTGTGGCAAGTGGATATTACCGATGAAGCCAATGGTAAGCTGGTTTGCACCGGGCGTTTAACGGTGATGGTGATTCCTAGGGCAATAAAATAAATTTGGCAACGCTGACACCTTCGCGTCAGTAGTGCAAGTTTCTGTTGCATGCTGTTTTTTCCGATAAACTAGAATTCCTTTTGAATGGCGAGTTAATTATGAAACGTGCCCAATACACCGTACGCGGCCCAGATCCACAAGCTTCCATCGAAGCCGTTGAATTTGCTTTGCCGGAGCTCGTATCTGGGCAAGCATTAGTTGAAGTATTAGCCGCACCCATCAATCCTTCCGATGTGCTGACCTTGACTGGCTTGTATGGCATGCTGCCACCACTTCCAGCAGTGGGCGGTAATGAAGGCGTCGGTAAAGTTGTCGCGCTTGGGCCAGATACCAAAGGCCCGCCAGTTGGACAAACCGTGTTATTGCCGGTGGGTTGTGGCAGTTGGGCAACACATATTGTGGCCGAAGCAAAAACCTTAATGCCACTGCCGAATGAGGCTGATCCGTTGCAATTGGCGATGATGACAGTGAATCCACCTACAGCCTCGTTGATGTTGAGTGAATTCGTGAACCTTGAAGCGGGCGAGTGGGTCATTCAAAACGTGGCAAATTCGGGTGTGGGTTCTTACTTAATTCAATTAGCCAAAGCGCGCGGCTTTAAAACCGTGAACATTGTGCGCCGCGAATCGGCGGTGGCGGGCGTTCTTGAAACCGGTGGCGATGTTGTATTAGTGGATGGCCCAAGCCTTGCAAAACGCGTGGCTGAAGCAACCGGTGGCGCAAAGATTCGGCTAGCTATTGATGCGGTGGGTGGCAGCGCAACCGATAACTTAGCGAACTGCTTAAGCGAAGGCGGCGTGTTGGTGAATTACGGCATGATGAGTGGCGAACCTTGCCAAGTATCACCGGCCTCGTTTGTATTTCGTGATGTAACCTTACGCGGCTTTTGGTTAGCAAAATGGTTTCAAAAAGCCAGCCCTGAAAAGCGCATGGCAGTGTTCGGCGAAGTTGCACAATTGATTGCTAGCGGAAAATTAAAATCACGCATTCAAGCTACGTATTCGATTGATCAAATCAAAGAAGCAGTTGGCGCGGCTGCTGCTGGCGAACGCGATGGCAAAATTTTGCTGGTGCCGAATGGTTGACATTTATGGGGGCGGAGGTAATCCGCCCCTGTTGTTTTTTTTAATAAAAATAATTATCTGATAGAACGTTTCTTTTGGGTTCGCTTCGAGACTTTTTTCGGGGCAGAGCGCGAGAGCGATTGCTCCGGTTTGCGCGGCGCTTGGTCGCCGATGATAGAGCTGACCGGGCAAACTTTATAGATCGGGCATTTTCGGCAACCAACGGCAATGGCAATAGGGCAAATAGTAGGCATAACAAACTCCAAGCACATAGATGACTATGCCCAAAGAGTAACACATCCCACGCATTAGCTAATGACGTGCGTTAGCGTTCGCTGGGTGTTGCTTAGAATTCGTATTCCACTTGCATGCGCACGGTGCTGTTGGGTGCGCCTTCATTTAAACCAAACAACAATGCGGCATTGTATTTAATATTTTGTTTTTCGGCGACGGCAATTTTCCCGAAAACAGCAGGCCCGGCGCTATGCGATTGCTCATCGGAACTTGACCAATTATTCCACACCCCAAGTTCGCCAAAGCCTTGCAAGCCAAACTCAAAGGCGGGCTGCATGCGGTATTTAACTTGCCATTGATAGGCCATTTCCGAATCGCTGTTGAAATCTACGCGGTAATGCCGTTCAAATAGCAAATTAAGGTTGTACTGCATTTTTCCGGATTCGGTTTGAAACAGCGGGCCCCATTTCACTTCCCAGCCTTCACTACGGTCTTGCGGGCGTTCAATTTCTACCAACAAACCAACATCAATCGGAAACTGCCCAGTTTGGGTTAGTTGAAATTTATTTTCCCATTCCCATGCATCAAAATAATGGCCATCGCCTTCGTTTTTGTATTTGGCGTAAAACTCGGTGAACCAATATTGTGTAGCGCCATAGCCAAAGCCAATCGAATGTGCGAACTGATTCGGGCCGCTATCCACATTGGCTGAGCCGGCTTTGTAATCAATTTCTTTTTCGCCTTGTTCCACAATCGGGGTGTACACATAATCGGCTGAGCCGGCCATTGCGTGTAGTGGCGCAATCATTAAGGCAGAAGCCAGCAGTGTGTTGTGAATGCGCATGAAATATCCTAATTAAGGTGAACGGTTTTGGCTGCGCTTGGCAAGGCGCATGGCCACAAAAATAGCGCTGAGGGTGAATAGATAAAACACCACTTGCATGCCCGAAGGGCTGGCATCGTAGCCAATCAAGGTGTGTAGCAAGCGGCCAGCTAAGCTTTCATTGCTGAGCACTTGGCTGCTATCCCAGGTTGGGCTGGCAAGGCTTGGCAAAGCATCGGCTTGAATTAAATAACGCGCGGCTTGCCCGGCTAAGCCGGCCGCCATCATTACAATAAGGCCACTGGTGGCAGTGAAAAAATAACGCGAAGGAATACGCAACATGCCAGCAAATAAAGCAAAGCCCGCAGCCACGCCAAGCAATAAACCGAGCAGTGCGCCGCCTGCTATGCCGGATGCGCTATCACCACTTGCAGATAAGCTATACAAAAACAACGCGGTTTCCGAGCCTTCTCGCAAAATGGCTAAGGCCACAACAACAGCGAGCGCCGACATTTCACGCTGCCCAGAGGCAATGCCTTGGCCAAGTTGTTTGGCATCAAGGGCCATTTTTTTGCCGTGTTTCGCCATCCAAATAACATGCCAAGCCAGCATCAAGGTGGCGGCTAATAGAATACCGGCATTCAGCCATTCTTGGCCCATGCCTTCGGCCATTTCGGCAATTTGCGCGGTCATTAGTGCCACCAATGCAGCGCCTAATAACCCTGCCAACACGCCTATGTAAAGCCAGCGATTGCGGTTGGGCAGGGTGCGTGTTGCGGCTGCAATAATGCCGATAATCAGTGCCGCTTCCAGTACTTCGCGAAACACGATGATGGCTGATCCGAACATTACCTATTCTGCTATCACGACGCCTTGCGCCGTTTTCATGTTGAACTCACCAAAGAAGGGGTAATGGCCTGGCTTTAATGGGCCAATAAACACCACGGCTTTGCTCAGAGGCGCGATAATTTTTTCGCGATTGAGCACATAGCTTTCAAATTCTTCAGCCGTTGCATCTTGATTTACCACAATCAATTTCACTTTCTTGCCAGCGGGTATATGCAGTTCAGTGGGTTGGAAGCGGTGATTTTTAATGATTAAGGTGAATTCTGGCGTACTTCCTGCCATTAATGCTGCTGGAAATAGCGCAATTATGGCTATTATGCGTAGTTTATTGATTAAAGTATTCATGTGCAAATGATAACCGTTCTTATTTGCATTGGCAAGCAAAAAAGGAATAAATCGCACATTTATAGAAGCCCTCAAAAGCGAAGTAAAAATTCTTCGTATATATCAACATGAGTATTATTATGGCTTGATGGAATTATTAGCTATTTTCCAAATGCGATTATAGTTTTAAAGAGCTTTTACTTATCGATTGGTTTGTAAAAACTCTATGTTGCATAACTTAATTATGTAAATTACAAAATGCATAAACTATTCTCTTAAGTTCACATGCTTGTGTTTAGTTTAAAAATATGGGAAATTACATAAAATATTTATGTAATTATTAGAAATGATAAACTCTAAGTCAAATAATCCCAAACTACTTGAAATCCTTCCGGAAGGCATGTCTGTGGGTATAAAGTGGCTTAATAGTCATGGATTTAATAGACAGGATGCGGATTATTACCTGCGTTCAGGGGCTCTAGTAGCCATAAAGCGCGGTTTATATTGTCGACCTGGTGTTGCGATTAAATGGGAGGGCTTGGTACATTCTCTCGCGGAAATGGGCTTTGACGTCCATATCGGCGGGGAGCAGGCTCTTGTGGAACAAGGGGTTAGCCATTTTATCTCCATGTCTAAGGTCCAGACAGTCCATCTATTCTCGGCACAGATATTGCCTAAGTGGCTATCGCATTGGCAGTGCAATACCGCCGATGAATTGTTCTGTCTTGTAGTCCACCGCCAAACTTGGCTTGCTGAGCTTAATGCTCAGTTCTTTAGCCGCCGTAGCTATGGTTTACATGATTGGATGATTCGTTTTGCCCAAGCAGAATTAGCGGTCTTTGAGTATCTGTTTGAATGCAAGACAGAAATCGAGTTCCAGCAGATGGATCGCTGGTTCGAATCCCTAAGCAGCCTTAGCCCGACCAAGCTTCAGCACTTGCTGACATTATGCCCGAATGTAAAAACAAAACGCCTGTTTGGGTGGTTCACATACCGTCATAATCACGCTTGGGCCAAGCATCTGGACTGGGATAAAGTGGATATAGGAAAAGGTAAGCGTTCAATTATCAAAGGTGGAAGCTTCGACAAACGCTGGCAAATAACCGTACCAAGAAAAATGGAGGTTCAAGATGGATCCGA
>JAYTOD010000054.1:0-11863 GCA_043747995.1 Arenimonas sp. | reverse complement strand
ACAAACTGCGATAACTGTTCACGATACACGTTGATATCGGGCATGGCGCGCTTTGCCACACCGGATAAAATGGCCGCTTGTGCAACCGCTGGGGCAAGTGAAATCAGCAAGCGTGGGTCAAATGGCCGAGGAATTAAATATTCAGGGCCAAAGGTCGGTGCATCACCACTATATGCTGAGCCTAAATCAGAGGCCTCTTTTCGAGCAAGCTCAGCAATTGCAAAAACACAGGCACGCTTCATCTCTTCATTAATGCAGGTAGCGCCAACATCTAATGCACCGCGGAAAATATACGGGAAGCATAAGGCGTTGTTCACTTGATTCGGGTAGTCAGAGCGGCCTGTAGCAATAATTACATCGGGGCGAACCGCCTTTGCCTCATCCGGTAAAATTTCAGGATGTGGGTTTGCCAAAGCAAAAATAATCGGCGTAGCCGCCATGCTGGCAACCATTTCAGGCTTCAGCACACCGCCAGCTGAAAGACCTAAAAAAATATCTGCCCCAGCAACAATTTCTGCCAAGGTACGTTTGTTGGTTTCACGTGCATAGCGCTGTTTATCTACATCCATTTGCCCTCGGCCAGTATATAAAACACCTTCGCGATCAATGGCTAAAATATTTTCTGGCTTTAACCCTAGCGACACCAACATATCTAAACAGGCAATACCGGCAGCACCAGCGCCACTAGTAGCAAGCTTAACCTCTTCAATTTTTTTGCCTGCCACATGCAACGCATTTAACATGGCAGCGCCAACAATAATTGCTGTGCCGTGTTGATCATCGTGGAATACGGGAATTTTCATACGCTCGCGCAGTTTGCGTTCCACTTCAAAACACTCAGGTGCTTTAATATCTTCTAAGTTAATACCACCAAAAGTGGGTTCCATACTCGCGATAATATCGACTAATTTATCAGGGTCGGTTTCATTAATTTCAATATCGAATACATCAATACCGGCAAATTTCTGGAATAATACACCCTTACCTTCCATCACCGGTTTACCCGCCAGCGCGCCAATATTGCCTAAGCCCAACACGGCGGTGCCATTGGTGATTACTGCAACCAGATTGCCGCGCGCGGTGAGTGTGAATGCTTGATTGGGATCGGCCACTATCGCTTCGCAGGCATACGCAACACCAGGCGAATAAGCCAAAGCGAGATCGCGTTGGGTTGCCATCGGTTTGGTTGCGCTAACTTTGATCTTACCGAATGGAGCGATGCTATGGTATTCCAGAGCCGCTTTCTTAAAATCTTCTTCAGACATACAATTTTCCAAAAATCGAGCAACTTAGTGCTAAGGCTCTATTGTACTAAATGCCAATGAAAAGCGCTTGAATGGCTCTAAACCACTATGTGCGACCGTATTTGTCTTTTAGGCGTTTGCTGAACTTTAGATTTGCGGATTTTTCTTGTGTACGCCGATCTGCCAAGGTTTGCGCCGCTGAGTCGCGCTCATCTTTGAGTTTGCAGAAATGCGTGTAGCGCGCCATGCTGAGTGTATCGGCAGTAATGGCGGCTTGCACAGCGCAGCCTGGCTCATTGCCATGGCTACAATCACTAAAACGGCACTGGCTAGCTAATTCGTTGATTTCAGCAAACAAACCCTCATCGAAACGTTCATCGCCGCTAAGCTTGAGCTCACGCATACCCGGTGTATCAATCAAACAACCGCCTTGCGGCAAGGCAATCAATGCACGGTGAGTGGTGGTATGTCGGCCTTTGGCATCGGTTTCGCGCACCTCACGGGTTTTCATGCGTTGCTGGCCGAGCAAGGTGTTGGTTAGCGTTGATTTGCCTGCACCAGAAGATCCCACTAAAACTACAGATTTACCCATACCCAGAAACGGATGTAATACCGATGCATCCTCAGCACTTTTGGCGTTCAGAGTAAATACTGGCACATCATCAACCAATAATTTAGACAGCTGATTGGTAAAGTATTCCGGGTTTTCGCATTTATCCAGCTTTGTTAGCACTAGCAAGGGCTTAGCGCCCGAGCTTTGAATCAACAAGAAATAGCGCTCAATACGTTTGGCATTAAAATCATCATCCATACCGCTAACCAGCAACACGTAATCAATATTCGCGGCAATTAATTGCTGTTGATAATGCTCGCCGGCAGCCGCGCGCTTGAGTAAAGTATGGCGCGGCAGAATCGCTTCAATCTGTTTTGCCTGAGCATCCAAAACCACCCAGTCGCCTACCACCGCGCGGGTTTGCGGATCGGTGCGCGGCCGAAGCCAAGCAGCCGGCGCTTGTACGCGAAAGGTCTGTTGCGGATCTTGCGCTACTTCATAACCACTACGGTGCTGTGCCACAACACGCGCCAGCTGCGCGTTCGGCCAAGCGCTTAAGGCCTGTTCAATTGGCTGCGTAACTGGCCAGCCAATGGCGCTGAAATTCGTTACAGCTGTATCCATAGCCCCTATGATAACGGCATATCGGATTCAGCAGGTCATTCTGACGATTTTGCAAAGCTGACAAATGTCATATGACATTGCTGACGATACCCACTAACAGCCCACGCACCGAATCGACACACTGTTGGTACGGAGGAAACAACTATGTGCGATTCACAAGATAAGACAACGACATTGGCCGACCTTGATAAGGTCAGCAAGCATTACGGTAATGTAACTGCTCTGAACGAGCTCAGCTTTTCGGTTAAAGCTGGAGAAATATTAGCCTTGCTTGGCCCAAATGGCGCCGGTAAGACCACAGCAGTTTCATTACTATTAAATTTGATTGAAGCGGATTCCGGAACAGTGAGTCTGTTTAATAAAGACCCGCAGGTGCTGGCTGCACGGCAACGCATTGGGGTGATGTTACAAAGCGCCACGCTGCCAGAAACTTTACGTGTCGGTGAATTAATAACGCTGACACAAAGTTATTACCCGTTCCCTCGCGCGTTGAAAGAAATCTCGGAGATGGCGGGCATCGCGGATTTATTGCAACGCCCGTACGGAAAATTATCCGGTGGCCAACAGCGTCGCGTGCAGTTCGCCATGGCGATTTGCGCACATGTAGACATTCTTTTTCTGGACGAACCCACGGTGGGATTAGATATTGAAGCCCGCGAAACCATGTGGATTAGCTTACGAAAACTGGTGGCAGAAGGCTGTGCGATTGTACTTACAACGCATTACCTGGAAGAAGCCGAAGCACTGGCCAATCGTGTGATCGTGATTGCACAGGGTTCGGTTATCGCCGAAGGCAGCGTAGAATCGATTCGCTCGCGCGTTGCGTTGCGCAAGATTCGCTGTGTCAGTAGCCTCAATATTGCCGACATTAAACATTGGCCACACATAGAAAGCGTTGGCCATGATGGTCAATATCTGACCATTCAAACGAGTGATGCCGAATCGGTAAGCCGTCGTTTGTTAAACGAAGACCAGACACTTCAACAACTGGAAATTAAACGTGCCGGTTTGGCCGAAGCATTTGTAGAATTAACTAAGGAGCAAGTGTAATGACTATTACATCGCGCGCTTCAACATACAGCGCTCTTGCTGTTTACATAACTGAAGCTCGATTTGAATTTATTCGCATGCTGCGAATGCCCATGTTTGCCCTGCCGGCACTAGTCTTTCCAGCAATGTTCTATGTATTGTTCGGCGTATTGATGGGCAAAGGCAATACTGAAATGAGTGCCTACTTGTTAGCCACCTACTGCATTTTCGGAGTGATGGGCCCGGGCCTATTCGGATTCGGCGTGAGTGTTGCTCTTGAGAAAGATCAAGGCTGGCTGAAATGGCGGCGTGCTGCTCCGGCCTTGCCAGGCGCATATTTCGTATCGAAAATGGTGATGGCGATGATTTTCTCATTCATCATTTTCATCGAATTGGCATTGCTTTCCAGTACCTTTGGCGGCGTGGATTTAAGCGCTCTGCAGTGGTTGCAATTGCTGATTATTAGTCTGCTGAGCTCATTGCCATTCTGTGCCATGGGTCTAGTTATTGGCATATTGGTGAACGGGCAAGCAGCCCCCGCCATCGTGAATTTTATTTACCTGCCGATGGCATTTTTATCTGGGCTATGGTTGCCGATCAGTATGTTGCCGAAATTTCTTGGCACGCTTGCGCCCATCTGGCCTTCCTATCATGCCTCGCAAATCGCCTTGAAAGTAATTGGCAATGATCTTGGCATACCGATCTGGCAACACATTAGCTATCTGTTTGTCTTTACGCTGGCGATGCTGTGGCTTGCAGTCACTTTCTGGTCACGGATGAAGCTTAAGTAAGGAACTCATGATGAAAAATTCGAATACTTGGAAAGTGGTATTGGCTTGTTGCATTCTGCTAGCAGCAGCAAGTGTGGCAGTGCTGATCAATCCTGCAGCACAAAAGTACAGTGAAAAGCCTACTAAAGCCATACAAATAAAACAGGCTAAAAATTCTTTTGCCATCACCAATGTGCGCATTTTTGATGGTGAAAAAACCATCGAAAAAACTTCGGTGCTTATCGAAAAAGGCAGAATTGCTGCCATCGGAAGTGATATAAAAATTCCCGATAACACTCCGATTTATTGTGGCGCCGGAAAGACTTTATTGCCTGGCTTGATCGATTCACATACCCATACTTATGGTGATGCACAAAGGGATGCGCTGCGTTTTGGCGTGACCACCGAAATGGATATGTTTACTGACTGGAAAATGTTGGCTGCTGCCAAAAAACAACGCGAAAGCTATGCACGCACCGAATTGGCCGATTTATGGTCAGCGGGCACATTGGCAACAGTACCGGAAGGACATGGCACAGAATACCGACTTAAGATACCAACACTTAGCAAAGTAGAACAGGTGCCAGCATTTATTCAGGAACGAGTTAATGAAGGCTCTGATTACATTAAAATAGTACTTGATGATGGCAGCGCATATGGCCCAAACATCAAACTAAAAACCTTTATGCCGGATGTTACCCAAGCATTAATTAATACCTCCCATGCACACAATAAAAAAGTACTGGTGCATATCGGTGCCTTGAAAGATGCGAAACAAGTTGTTGCTCAGGGCGCTGATGGTTTGGCACATGTATTTATTGATCAGGTAGTCGATAGTAATTTTATACAATTGGCGAAGCAAAAAGGTGCGTTTATTGTCCCAACTTTATCCGTTACCGGAAGCCTAGCCAGAGCACATGAAGGTGAAAAATTAGCTTTTTATATTCATATAAAGCCTTATTTATCGCTAGCACAAACAACGTCACTGAAAGCCGGCTTTCCTAGCCAGTGGACTAATAAATTGGTGTTGGATAACGCTCTAGAAAGCGTTAAACAATTACATGCTGCTGGAGTCCCATTACTTGCTGGTACTGATGCCGGTAACCCGAGCACCACACATGGCGCTAGCATGCATGGCGAGCTTGCACTTTTAGTGCGGGCCGGGCTATCTCCTATTCAGGCTCTTAATTCTGCCACAGCTTTGCCTGCAAAAATATTTAACTTAGCTGATCGCGGCCGAATTGCCATTGGCATGCGTGCAGATTTAATTTTAGTTAATGGCGACCCTACTCAACAGATCGAGGCAACGCGTGATATTTCGGAAATCTGGAAAAATGGTTACCGCATTATCCGATTAAAAACTAATGATGTAGCCGTTTTAGCTGCGCCCATAGCACCGGAGAATATGATTAGTGACTTCGAACAAGGGAAAATAAATAGCCGATATGGTGTTGGTTGGAGTATTAGCACTGATATGTTTATGAATGGCAAATCTACTGCTACGCTAAGCTTAGTTGATAACGGTGCAAATAATAGCAAGGGGGCAATGACTATTTCGGGGAAAATTAAACAGGGCTTTTCATTCCCTTGGGCCGGCGCTTTTTTCGGTCCTGGTGAAAAAGCCATGCAGCCCATCAATTACAGCAAAGCAAAAGAATTAGTATTTTGGGTAAAAGGCGACGGACGCCAATACAATGTGATGGCTTTTTCAAGTACACAAGGTGGCGTGCCACCCAGCCAAACATTCATTGCAGGCGCTGACTGGAAGCAGATTCGGCTAGCGCTTGCAAGCTTTGATGGACTAGAATTGTCACAGGTCACAGGCTTCTCCTTCAATGCCGGTGCACCCGAAGGCAAATTCAACTTCATGATAGACAATATTGAAATCCGCTAACTTGCTCAGAGAAAAAAATGCTGCCGCTTAATCATAAAACTGTCGTTCAAAATAGTACGTGGTGGTCTCGTTTTTACCAGCCCGCACGTGAAGAATATCAGCGCCTAGCGTCGAGTAATGGCACTGATATTCAAAGATATAAATATATGCCTTATATTAATCTTATCTATCTGATGTTTTTATTTTTGCCACTATTTTTTAACCCGCACACCCAAACCTTAGATATCGTTATAACCCTGGCTAGCCTAGCAATTTTTCTGCCCCTACATTTCATCTCGTACCGAAACACTAGCCAACACATGATGTTAATTGCCAGCGCAATGGTGCTCTTGTGCTATGCGGTTTTGCCGTTTAATTATGGCGCGAACACCTATCTCATTTATGGCGTAATTTCAGCTGCGTATGTCTTCAAACCTAAAAATGCGGTGCGTTTTCTGGTTGCGGCATTGGTGTTGATGGCGATTGAAGGATTTTGGCTAAAATTTCACCTACTGTTTTTTGCAACCACTGCCATCATGGCCAGCATGCTGGTTTTTTACACACTTTATAATCGGAGCGTTGAACGTAGTAATCACAGCTTAAAATTAAGTCAATTGGAAGTACAACGCTTGGCGCAGAGTGCCGAACGCGAACGCATTGGCCGTGATTTGCATGATGTGTTGGGCCATACACTGTCACTGATTGTGATGAAAAGTGAACTGGCCAGCCGACTGTTTGATCGCGATCCGAATGCAGCTGCAGTACAGATTCGTGAAGTCGAAAATGTCGCGCGCGATGCGCTTAGTCAAATTCGTGAAACCGTTGCCGGCATTCGCATGGCTGGTTTGGAGGCAGAATTGGCCAATGCCAGGCTCAATTTGCTGTCTGCCGACATTCAACTGCATTATCAACTTGATCCAATCGAACTTGGGCCAGAAGTTGAATCGGTATTAGCACTGGCTGTTCGCGAAGCGGTTACGAATACTATTCGCCACTCGAAAGCCAGCCTAGTTGAAATTGAATTACTGAAAAAAAACAATACCTTGCAATTGCAGATTTCCGATAATGGAAATGCTATGGCCATTACACCGGGGCATGGCCTAAATGGCATGCGTGAACGGCTAGAATTAATTGGCGGTCAGCTTGAAATTGATACTGGGCCAAACGGAGGTTTGCGACTAATACTGAACTGCCCAATGCTTGAAAATAACCTGCAATAGCGCAATGCATATCTAGCGACTGATGAAAACGAGTGTTAATGTACTTACATGAACATTACAACTAGCGCCACATTATGATTCGCATCGTATTAGCCGAAGATCAAGCGATGGTGCGTGGGGCCCTTGTTGCACTCTTAAAACTTGAACCGGACTTTGAAGTAGTAGCTGATGCGGCTAACGGTGAAATTGCTTGGGATTTAGTGAAACGGCATAAACCAGACCTACTAGTTTCAGATATCGAAATGCCCATATTGACCGGACTCGAGCTGGCACAACGTGTTCATGACTCTGACTGTACTACCCGCGTTGTTATCGTAACGACCTTCGCGCGAGCGGGGTTTATGCGCCGCGCTATGGATGCCGGTGTTCGTGGCTATCTACTAAAAGACTCGCCATCGGCTCAATTGGCCGGCGCTTTAAGGCAAGTGCATCAGGGTAAGCGCGTGATTGATCCACAACTTGCGATGGCTGCATGGACAGATAAAGACCCATTGACCGACCGCGAGCGCCAGGTTTTACGCTTAGCGGGTGAAGGAAATAGCTCGGCCGAAATTGCCAGTCAACTTTCGCTATCACAAGGTACGGTACGAAATTACTTGTCCGAAATAATCAGTAAACTTGGCGTATCAAATCGCATTGAAGCGTATCGCATTGCAAGACAGCAAGGTTGGCTATAAGAAATCGAAAATATGTCAGCCTTCTGCAACATCACGTTGTAGCTGTTTATAAACATCGGGCAGAAAATCAATCAAATCGGTAGCGATCATTGAGATTTCAGTACGCGCCTGAGCCGCGGCATCGCCGGCCAAGCCATGCACCCAAACCCCTAATTTTGCAGCATCTATTGCTGTCAATCCTTGCGCCAATAAGGCGGCAATGACTCCCGATAAAACATCGCCTGATCCTGCCGTAGCCATGCCTGGATTGCCGGTATTGTTATGCCAATGCTGCACACCGTCAGTTATAAATGTTTGCGGACCTTTCAACACAATGATACTGTCGCTTTCACATGCAAAATTCAACGCGGCGAGCTCGAGTTCATCACGGTTTATAGATATAGGTGCGTGCTGAGACTCACCAACCCTAGCAAGTAGCCGCTGCATTTCACCGGCGTGCGGCGTTAGGATTCGAACACCGGCGTGTTGTTTAAGGTCACTTGTTTCAATTTCAGACAGTGCAAATAGTGCGTCTGCATCAAAAATTGCTATTTGCGGGATTTCCCGCCAGAGGGTTTTAACCATATGACTTAACGCTGGCGATCTACCTAATCCTGGGCCGAAGACAATAATATCAGCGCGTGCGGCTATTGTGCGCAGTGCTTGTAGGCTGTCTGCTGCAAAGCAACCCGATGCATCCGACGACAATCCATGCGTGATTAAACACGAATCAAACCCTGCGACAATTGACGCAACAACGCGTGGAACACATAACTCAACAACGCCTGCACCTGAACGGAGTGCTGCGCGTCCCGCTAGCACAGGCGCTCCAGCCATTGACTGGTTACCGCCAATAACTAACACACGGCCATAGTCATATTTATGGCTATTACTATTGCGAATAAGCAATTGTTGAAGAATGCGGCGTTGTATTGGAAGCATAAACAATGATAACGCGCATAGGGTATGCAATACATAAGTTTCATAAATCGCTGTATTCTTAAATCCTATGCAACATTATTCAATTCAGCCAGAATCGATGATCCGCTACCTCGCACTTGGCGATTCTTATACTATTGGCGAAGGCGTTCCTGACGGCGCGAGCTGGCCGGAACAATACGCCAACCTACTTAATGCAGGCGCTTGGTCGATTGCCCGGCCTGTGTCTGTCATCGCCAAAACCGGTTGGTCAACCGATGAATTGATACAGGCAATCTCTACCGAAATGCCTTTGCCAAAATACGATTGGGTATCCTTACTTATTGGCGTTAACAATCAGTATCGAGGTCGAGATATAGATAATTTTTGCATTGAATTCATACAGTTAACTAAATTCGCCAGTCAACTGTGCGGCAACGGCAACGCTGGCTTGCAGGTTTTGTCGATTCCCGATTGGGGGCAAACGCCATTCGGCTTCGCTTGTAGTCGCGATCTAAACCAAATTAGCAGTGAGATTGATGCATTTAATGACACAGCAAAAAGTGTGTGTGAAAGTGCTGATATTGCCTTTTTAGATATCACTACACTCACCAGAAAACATTGCGCCCAAGCACACATGCATGCCGAGGATGGATTGCATCCATCGCGGCAAATGTATCATTTATGGGCAAACGCTTTACTTTCACAGGGTAAGTTCGGTAAATTGCACATATTAAGCAAAGAAAAGTGAGATTTTATGGATAAGAAAATCATATTTATTATTTTTTGTATGATGATTGCTGCTTGTGGTAAATCAGCAAACAACGATACACCACAACAACGTGCTGCAGCAGCTTGCGAGGCCGAGGCCAAAACGCGTATTGGTGAAAAATCCTATCAGCTTGATATCGCCGCATTAGCCACGAGTGCCAAGAGCGCAGATGGCAGCTGGGAGCTTCAAGCACCTATTGTTATTGAACCTGGTTTGCGCGAAGAGGCAAAACAAATCTTGCAATGCACAGTGCGCATTCAGGAAGGAAAACCGAGTGAAGTAACTTACATCAATTTTATTTATTAATCAAAACGCAAATGTTTAACTGATTTGCCGTGACGGCGAATCAAACGCAAGGCTTCGATGCCGATATTAATATGCGTTTCAACAAAATTTTCGCTCACTATTTTATCAGAGGCTTCCGTTTTCACGCCTTCTGGAATCATTGGCTGATCTGAGACCAACAATAATGCACCGCATGGAATTGAATTGGCAAAACCGGCGGCAAAAATAGTGGCTGTTTCCATATCTATGGCCATGCAGCGCAGCTTTCGCAAATACGCCTTAAACTCTTCATCATGTTCCCAAACACGCCGATTGGTGGTGTATACGGTGCCCGTCCAGTAATCGTGGCCAAGATCGCGGATCATGGTTGATATAGCGCGTTGCATAGCGAAAGCCGGCAAAGCTGGCACTTCCGGTGGCAAGTAATCGTTTGAGGTGCCTTCACCACGGATGGCGGCAATCGGCAATATTAAATCACCCAGCTCATTTTTACGCTTAAGGCCGCCACATTTACCCAAAAAAAGTACCGCTTTGGGTGGCAAGGCGCTAAGCAGATCCATCATGGTGGCAGCATTGGCCGAACCCATACCGAAGTTAATCATAGTGATACCGTCAAACGTTGCACTCGGCATAGGTTTATCTAAGCCAACAACTTCAGCACCAGTAAGCCGGGCAAAGGTGTTTAAATAGCCACTAAAATTGGTTAATAAGATATGTTCGCCAAACGCTTCAAGCGGCAAGCCGGTGTAACGCGGCAACCAATTACTGACGATCTCCTGCTTATCTTTCATACTGTCTCCTAGATATAGTATTGTGCCATGTTTGGCATTTTCAGTAAAAACTTGGCAGAAATTCAGTTCTGCTATAGGGTATTGTTTCAATCCTAGAGAATTCATCCATGAAAAAAATGATTATCGCCGCTGCAGTTTGTGCGGCATTATGCATTGTGCCGGTGCAAGCCAAGAAAAAACCGGAACCTGAGCCGAAAAAACCTGCTCCCTTTGCCAGCACCTATCAGGCTATTTCATCGGCGCCAGTATTAATTCAGCATGCGACCTTACTAACCGGCACTGGTGAACGCTTAGACGATGCGGATATCTTGTTGCAGGACGGCAAAATTCAAGCACTAGGCAAGAATCTAAGCCCCCCGAGTAATGCGGTTGTAATTGACGCTACCGGCAAATGGGTGACGCCGGGCATTATCGATGTGCATTCACATTTAGGCGTTTATGCCAGCCCAGGCATTGATGCCATCAGTGATGGCAATGAAGCCACTAGCCCAGTTACCGCACACGTATGGGCCGAACATTCACTTTGGCCACAAGATGCAGGTTTCGCTAAGGCCTTAGCCGGCGGCGTAACCAGTATGCAAATTTTGCCAGGCTCTGCAAATTTAGTGGGTGGACGCAGCGTTATTATAAAAAATGTAGCCGCCACTACCTATCAAGCCATGAAATTCCCAGGTGCGCCACAAGGGATTAAAATGGCCTGTGGTGAAAACCCGAAACGCGTGTATGGCGAAAAAGGCGGCCCATCCACACGCATGGGCAATATGGCCGGCTACCGCGCTGCCTTTATTGGCGCCGAGGCCTATCGTAAAAAATGGGATGCCTATGAGAAAGACGGCAGAAAAGGCGATGCACCTGATGTCGATTTAGCGAATGAAACACTTGCCGGTGTCTTGCGCGGCGATATCTTCGTGAATATTCATTGCTACCGTTCTGATGAAATGGCCGCGATGATTGATTTATCTAAAGAGTTTGGATTCCAAATTAGTTCATTCCATCATGGTGTGGAAGCTTACAAAATAGCCGATGTGTTAGCACACGAAAACATCTGTGGCGCACTTTGGGCCGATTGGTGGGGCTTCAAACTAGAAGCGTTTGATGCCATTGAAGAAAACATTGCCTTGGTTGACA
>JAYTOD010000053.1:0-3884 GCA_043747995.1 Arenimonas sp. | reverse complement strand
CGAGCAGTAGAAAGATCGCGCTCAAACACAATGCGAGAATCCATCACCGTTTGTCGTTGCGTACTTAATAGTTCAATCGGGCTGTCGCCATGCCGAAGTTGTTCGACAATCTGCTCTGTACGCGCAAGCAATTGCCCGCGCTGCTGTTGCAAGCGCTCAATAGACTGTGTAAGCCCAGCACGCGCAGTGTTGTGCGATTGCACAGACAAGGCCACTTTATGCAATGCATCAGAACTTTCTCGCACATTTAAACGTGCTTGCTCACGGCTGGTGCTGTGCTCAGTGCGACGCATATCAAGTTGGTTACGTTGCTGCTCAAGACTTGCCATTGATTCCGTCGCTTGTTGTAGTCTTGAGCGCGCTTCGGTGATTTGCACCTGCGCTTCAGTCATGGTTTGCGATGCGGATTGCAAATCGTTGTCGATAAGTGCTATTCGAGATTGCGCTGATTGCAATTTACTTTGCGCACCTTGAATTTGCCCCGAAAGTTCCGAAACACTACGATGCGCTAAATACATACTGCGCTGCGCTTCTTCACGACTATGTTCTGCTTCTTGCAAACGATCTTTGATTTGTGCCAATTCGGCTACTGCCGAAACTTCAGCAGCTGATAATTGACCAATGTGTTCACGCAATTGCTTAATTTCTGTTTCACGCTGTAAGCTGCCCTGCTGTGCATAGCCTGAGCGCAAGACACGCGCAAAACCTTTTGCCAACCATTCACCAGACTGGGTAATTACTGACTCATGCTCAGAAAGGGTGTGCAGTATATTTTTTGCGCTGGCTAAATCATTCGCAGTAAACACATCACTCAGATATTGCTTAATTGCATTTGGGCCTTGAATTTTTGCTGCAAGTGTATTGGCAGGAAATATTTTCGCGCTAGATTCCTGATTAATTAATGCCAAATGGCCTTGCTCAATACTACTTAAGCTGTCTAATAATCGATCAGTATCTTCAACGGCAACAGCTTCGAGTAAATTGCTTAATGCCGATTCAACCGCGAATTCCCAGCCCGGCTCAACGGTTAATACTTCGCCCAAGCGGCTATGTTTTCCTAAACCTTGCGCCTCAAGCCATGTAATCGATTGATTGTTTTCCTGGCCTAATGCGGCATGCTGTAAGGCCTCTAAGGAAGCGAGCCGACCACGCGCTGATTCAAATTGTTTACGTAATTCCGACAAACTAGTTTGTTTCTCGCGTTGTGCATCGTGCATTAGTTGTAATTGAATTTTTCGCGATTCTAAATCAAGCGCTAACTGATCTAGACTAAGACGTTGGCTAGTGTGATCATCACTTAATGTCTGCAAACCAGTCGAGATTGATTCAGGATTCAAGACTATGCGTTCGTTGCCAAGTAATTCTGATCGGCGATTGAGTTCGAGATTTTGTTTTTCAAGATATTCAATTTTGGTGCGTTCAACCTCGGCCCGACGGCTTGCTTCGGATTGCGCCTTAACATGGGCATCCCATTGCATTTGCCATTCGTGCAAGTATTGCTCGGCGAGTTGCAATGCTACCGTGGCTAGCTGTTGCTCAATCTGCATGCTCGCTAATTGCGGCTCAATGCTGGCAATGTCCGCTTCAATAGCACCAGCCTTGCTCTGATCATCCTGTAAATGCTGTTCAACTTGCATGAATGCTTGGTCAGCCTCGGCACGTGCTTTTTCTAAGCCCAGTTTGAGTTCGCGCTGATGCTGTATCTGCTGCTCAATGCGTGCCAGTTCAGAGCTAACGCGATAGCCTTCAGATTGCACTTTAGCTAAACTTTCAGAGGCTTCAATATGCTGACCTCGGCACAATTCAATTTGCGATTCAGCATGGCGCTGCTCAGCCAGAAACTTTTGTAGAGCAAGCTCACCGTCACGCAGACCCTCTTGGTGCTTGATCAACTCCAAGCCCAAATTACGGTAATCCATGGCTTTCAGCTGCGCATCTTTTTCGATGCGTTCAACTTGCAAAAGCTGATATTGCTCTGCAGCTCTGGCTTGCTTTTTTAAATGCTCAAGTTGCTTATCGATTTCATCGCGCAAATCATTTAAGCGGTCAAGATTTTCTCGTGTGCTTTTAATGCGCGATTCAGTTTCTTTACGGCGCTCTTTGTATTTCGAAATACCTGCGGCTTCTTCAAGATAGACGCGTAATTCTTCAGGCTTGGCTTCAATAATTTGACCGATCATGCCTTGTTCAATAATCGAATAGCTACGTGGGCCTAGGCCTGTGCCTAAAAATAAATCGGTAATATCGCGGCGACGGCAGCGCGCACCATTCAGGTAATAATTGGATTGACCGTCTCGGCTGACCGAACGTTTCACTGAAATCTCCGTGAAACGTGCGAATTCGCCACCAATATTGCCCTCACTGTTGTCGAAAATTAGCTCAACCGTAGCTTGACTAACTGGCTTGCGGGTCGAAGAACCAGAGAAGATCACATCGGTCAAAGCATCGCCGCGCAAACGTGAGGCTGAGCTTTCGCCCATCACCCAACGTATGGCATCAATGATATTTGATTTTCCGCAACCATTAGGACCGACAATGCCAGTCATGTTGGTTGGCAAATGAAACACCGTAGGGTCAACGAAAGATTTAAAACCGGACAGCTTAATGGTTGAGAGGCGCATGCGTTTTTTGACCGTAAACTCAGCTTATAGTATAGCGCGAGTCTTCAAAATGAGCGAGCGCAAACAGCCGTTTTGCGTTGTTTTATATACTTTTAAAGTATGCATTCAGATGCTATTTTTGCCTGGATTGACAAAGCATGAATATCAGTTTTGAGTAGCTCAGCAAGTGCTTGATAAACCAATTGATGGCGTTTCAGCAGACTGAGGCCGCCAAATTGCTCTGAAACGATAAATAGCGTGAAATGCCCTCTACCATCTTGCGCGCCCGCATGACCCGCATGTTTATGGCTATCGTCTTGAATGTTCAAAATGCTGGGCGAAAGAGGCACTAATGCCTGCTCAATAGCCTGTATTCTACTCATGCTTTACGGCAAAACCGGCTTGAATGGGTAGATATCGGCATTTTGATAAACACCAGCGGCAAAGTATGGATCTTCATTAACCCACTGCCTAGCATCTTGCATGCTAATAAATTCAACAACTAACATACTGCCGATAAAACCTGCATCACCCGGATTTTCATCATCAATAGCTGGCATTGGCCCAGCAATTTTCAGCCGACCCTGAGCTGCAAGTGCATTAAGGCGTGCAATATGCGCAGGACGAATAGCCAAGCGCAGGGCTAAAGTACCAGGCTTATCCTTCGCTAAAACAATGTACCACATAAGGCATAGGCGGCCGAAGCCGACTAATGGTTACGCGTTAACGACGTTGGCAGCTTGCTTGCCTTTAGGACCTTGCACGACCTCAAAAGAAACGCGCTGACCTTCTTTCAAGGAACGAAACCCTTCGGTAGCTATTGCGGAGAAATGCACGAAAATATCTTCACTGCCATCTTCAGGTGCAATAAAACCAAAACCTTTTGCATCATTAAACCACTTCACTGAACCAAAACTCATAATGACACCTTAAAATAATTAGAAAAAACACCAACATGACGCATTGGTAACGCAAAGTATGCACAAATCTGAATCGATTGCCAAGTTATTTTTAAGACTTCAGCAGCTGTTTTATAATTGGTAACAAACAATCACTCACTGACTCGACATTAGCCAAGACTTCTTGCAAGGTAATTTCAGCATGTAATGGGTCGCATCCTGCCGACCAATTAGCCACCACACACAAGCTAGCATACTGCAAACCAAGCTCCCGCGCCAAGCCAGCTTCTGGCATACCAGTCATTCCTACTAAGTCGCAGCCATCTCGCTTTAAGCGTACTATTTCCGCCCTACTTTCAAGCCGTGGCCCTTGCGTTGCGGCATA
>JAYTOD010000052.1:0-2335 GCA_043747995.1 Arenimonas sp. | reverse complement strand
TTTCTTGAATAGGCAAAGCTGAGATTTTCAAAGCACACTTCGCCGCGGCTAACCTGCAATTCGCTAGCATTGGCTGAATCATTAATGCTGATTGGCTGTGCCAGCGCGCCAATGCCATCTTGCACGGTACCAATGTTTTCGAACAAATTAGCCATTTCCCACATAATCCAATGCGAAACGCCGTTCAAACGCAATGCCATTGCGGTGGCGGCGGCCACAGCGCCAATTCCAACCGTACCTTTGCTCCAAAGCCATAGGGTGGCGCCTGCGGTGCTTAGAATTAAACCCATGCTGAGAATATGATTAACAATTTCAAAACCAGTGACCAAACGCATTTGCTTGTAGACAGTAACTAAAAATTCTTGCATGGATTGTTTGGCGAACAGGGCCTCGCGTTGGTTATGTGAGAATAATTTCACCGTGGCAATATTGCTGTAGGCATCAGTGATGCGGCCACTCATTAAACTTCGCGCATCAGCTTGTGCGCTGGCGGCTTTGCCGAGGCGGGGCACAAAAAAAGCCAGAGCCGCCACATACAGAAACAGCCAGCCCAAAAATGGCAGCAGTAAACTAGTATCAAAGCTGCCAACAACTGCGGTCATGGTCAGGAAATATATAACAATAAACACCAAAATATCGGTAACAATCATCACGGTGTCGCGCACCGCAAGCGCGGTTTGCATCATTTTTGCCGATACCCGACCAGCAAATTCATCCTGATAAAAACTCATGCTTTGGCTAAGCAAATGCCGATGGAAATTCCAACGCATACGCATCGCAAAATTGCCATTCAGTGCTTGGTATTTCAGCAAGGCCTGCAAAGCGATGAGCAGTGGGCTAGCAATGAGAATACTAGCAAGTAGTAGTAGGTTACTTTTTTCCTGCTGCCACAAAAGAGATGGCGGAACTTTGCTAAGCCAATCAACAATATTTCCAAGCATGGCAAAAAGCATGGCTTCAAATGCGCCTATCACGGCAGTTAAGCAGGCCATTAGAAGGATTAAGCCACGCATGCCTTTGGTGGCTGCCCAGATAAACGCATAAAAGCCCTTAGGCGGCTGTTCTGGCGGCGTGTCAGGAAATGCGCAAACAAGACGTTCAAACCAAGAAAACATAATTAATAGTTGCGCTGAAAGATGTTGCAAGAATAACGTGATTTGAACGAAAGGGCTATCAAATATCAAGCCAGAAACTGTTTAATGCTTTCATAAACTTCCGCACTACTGAGTAATTGCATATGGTTTGTAGCCGGCAAAACCACTTGATGGCTAGCAGGAAATTCCAAGTTGTGTGCAAGATCATCATACCTGCCTAATGCGCTGTTTAGCGGCACCAATCCGTCACCGAGATATGTTGAGTGCACATCGTTTGCTTGTCCAATAAGGCCAGCAATTGCGAAACAGGCAACGCTATCAGGCAACGATATTGGCGCGTCTTGGTTTTGTATTAGATGTCCATGGCGCAAGCTAGTTATGCCGGCGCTACGAATTTTACCGATTTTCGCAAATGGAGCAGCATACGGCGTTGCACCAAGAATAAGATCAAACCAATGCCCACCGCGTTCCAGCGGCGCACCGAGGTGTGGCGTGCCGAGGAAAATCATTTTATTTAGCCGCTCTTTCCACGCGAAGTTTGCTTGTTTAGCTTGGTAGTGCGAACTACGGCTAACTAGACCGCCCATACTGTGTGCAACAATAATCAGCTCTTCAATTGCTACAGGCCACTGCGCGCATAGCGTTTCAAGTACGTCGGAAAATTCCAGGCCGTTTTCATAAATAGCTAAGCCGCTGTTGTAATGCAGATACAGCGCCGTGAATCCTAAATCATTTTGCAGTGAAAGGCCATGATCCTGAATGGAACCATCCTCGCGCATACTAGCCCATTGCAAATCGTTCATGCATAGGCCATGCACCAGCACAACAATTTTTCCTGATATATTCGGAATAGCTGCTATTAATGCTTGGGTAGTGAGTTGCAGTGGCATGCCATTTTGCCGTAGTTGCATATGGATGGCGAGCGGGTTGTTGCAGGCTAATAAATGATCGCCTAATACACCGTTCAATGCTGCTTGAATGTGCTCACGTTCGTGTGTATCGGTTAAATTGCCTAAATACGGCGCTAATACCGCAAGAGCTGAATCAATTCCTGTACCAACAGCTTGTGTTACACCATGCACTGTTCGATATACCATGCCACTAATGCCAGTTGTGCGACCATCTTCTTTGGATGACGATAAGCCTGGAATGCGTGCGATGTTGTGATGCATCGCTTCAACTAAATCGGTGATTCCGCGTGTGACATCAATGGCTAATTTGCTCAAGCCACGCAGATCATC
>JAYTOD010000051.1:0-2847 GCA_043747995.1 Arenimonas sp. | reverse complement strand
CAATCGAGTGGAAGTGATTGGCGTGTTGCCTGGCCCGGGTTTCTGGCGAGTCAGTAAAGGCGAGCATAGCTTGTGGATTATGGGTTCAATTAAGCCTACGCCTAAAAAAATGCAGTGGGAAACCATCAAGCTGGAGCGTAAACTGGCCGAATCGCAAGTGCTCATTGCACCTCCATCGATTAATTTTGATGCCAATTTGGGCTTTTTCTCTAAACTTGGGCTTATTCCTTCGCTGCTGAAGGCTAGAAAAAATCCAGACGGCAAAACCTTGCAACAAATCTTGCCAAAAGAGGTTTTCGCGCGCTGGCAAGTTATGAAAACAAAATATATCGGCAATGATAAAGATATTGAAGAATGGCGGCCGATTTTTGCAGCTCAGGAGTTATACGAACAGGCGGTCAAAAAATCCGGCTTGGAAAATCGTAATATTACCTGGCCAAAAGCTAAAGACTTTGCGGAGGATGTCAATCTTCCGATCATCCGCCCTGAGCTAAAAATACCCATTACTGACCCAAAAAAATTCATCAAGGAATTCAACCGTAATGCCTTGAGCGATACTGCCTGCTTTGAGCAAACGTTAAATACTATCGAACGCGATGTACAATTCATGGCGCAACGCAGTGCCTTATGGGCTGAGGGCAAAGTGTCCAAACTTCGTCAAATCTCCTTTACAAATCAGTCTGAGACCTGCCTTGAGGCGATACTTGGTTCGGGTTTGGCGCAGAAAAATGGATGGGGAGATATTCAACAGCGCGCAGAGAAGCTTTGGCTGCAATCGGCCGAGCTGGCCATAGCCAACAATGCGTCAAGCGTGGCGGTAATCAATATGGCAGATTTAATTAAACCGAATGGCTATTTGGCGCAGTTGCAAGCCAAGGGCTATAGCGTGCAGGAACCGATCGATAATCCATAGGCAGGGCAGACTAACTGCGTTAATCTATAGCAAACCGCTATAAGGAAACGCAGTGCCACAGGGCCAAGAAAATTTCAGCACACGACTCTTAGCATTGGACGCACAATCGGCCGCGCGGCTTTTGGATTTAGAGCACCCAAATTTAGCCGCTCAGCAGCTTTCTGTGCTGCCGCCGGCACGTGCTATGGCCATTTTACTGGCGCTTCCTGAAGACATTCGCGAACAAGTGATGAGCGCCAGTGCTACCGGTTCGGCGTGGATACGCGCAGAGGCCTATGCGCTTGGCACAGTGGGTTCACAAATTGAAGAACCGGTTGCAGCATTTCGAAAAGGCACCTCGGTTGCGATGGCGGTTGATTTGCTGCGCGAGTTAATGCCGCAACGTGAATTGAACCAGGTGTATGTGGTTGACCAAGAGAATATTTTAATCGGTGTAGTGGCCTTTAAGGAATTGCTATTCGCTGAACGTGGCCAAAGCTTAGATCAAATCATGCACAAAAATCCTTGCACACTACGCCCGCAATGGCTGCTCAGTGAAGCGGTTGCGCAGCTTGCTGTGCAAGCAAAGCTAACCTATCCGGTGTGCGATGAAAAAGGCTTTCTACTCGGCCAAGTGCATACCCACCGGTTGCACGAACAACAGGCCTTCGAATTGTCTGGACAACCGGGTTATTTGGTAGGCGTTGATCATGATGAGCAATGGGCGTCGCCATTTTGGCGTAAGTTTCAGTTCCGCCAGCCTTGGTTGCAAATCCATTTATTTATGCTGTTTGTGGCAGGTGCAATGGTGGGTAAATTTCAAATGCAAATTGCGCATGCAACGATGCTAGCAATTTTTTTGCCTGTAATTGCAGGGTTATGTCGAACCATTGGCTCGCAATCCTTGGCTTGCACATTGCGCGGCTTAAGTTTGTACAACACGGCAAAACGGGTACGGCGGCAAGTCTTGAAAGAAGCTTGGTTGGGTTTAATGAATGGCACGTTAGTGGGTGTTATTGCCGGTTCAGGCATGTATATTGTGGCATCAAGGCACCCCGATCAAGTAAATGCAGCGCAGCTTGCATGGGTTGCTGGCTCGGCCATGGCGCTAAGCTGCATGTTATCCGGTTTTTTGGGCGCGGCCATGCCATTAATACTGCGTAAGTTAGGCTTTAATCCTGCCATGGCGGCCAATATTGTCATGTCGGGACTGTCCGATATTATGTGTTTGAGCTTATTTTTGGTGATGGCGGCTAATTTTGCTATGTAATGCAATATCGCCTCAGCTTGCGAAGGTTTTAAACCTACGTGATTGGCAGCCTGTTGAACGAGAAAGCATAGAACGGCTCGCCTTAGTCTCCGATTTTGCTATGGATGTGTTGTTGCAACAGCCGGAACTGGCTTCGCAACTACACACAGCGCTTGAGCAACTGAATATTATTGATTGTTTAGAGTCGGATTGGCCGCGGCTTATTCGACGTTGGCGACAGGCGCAGTCGCTTAAGTTAATCTGGCGTGATATTGCCGACATAGATACTGTTGAGCAAACCCTGCAGGGCAGTACATGGATTGCCGAACAAGCATTAAGCAAATCATATGACGCCTTGCTGCGTGCCATGCAAAATGTGCATGGCGTAGTGCGCGATGATTACGGTATTGAACAACATATGGTGGTTTTGGGGCTTGGTAAATTAGGCGGCAGCGAATTGAATTTTTCGTCTGATGTGGATTTGGTGTACGCTTTCACAGGTCATGGCAATAGCGATGGCCTACGTTCGATTCCTGCAGAAACATTTTTTACCCGGCTCGGGCAGCGTCTTGCTAACCTACTTGATGAAGTTACTGCTGATGGCTTTTCGCATCGAGTTGATCTGCGATTACGCCCATTTGGCGCAAGTGGTAGGTTGTTGCTTAGCTTTAATGCCATGGAACAGTACTTTCAAAACTCTGGCCGA
>JAYTOD010000050.1:0-5009 GCA_043747995.1 Arenimonas sp. | reverse complement strand
ATAAAAATTAAGGATCGACATCTCCATGTCAGAAGTTACCGTAGGATCGTTGGCAAAAATTGTTGGATTACCCGTTGATAAGCTACTCAAGCAGCTTGCTGATGCCGGTATGGAATTTTCCGGCCCCGATCAGGCAGTTAGCAGTACTGAGAAAATTAAACTTCTCGGCTTTCTTCGCCGTGCTCATGGCAAAGTTGAAAAGCCTGCTGAAACCACTGCCGCGCCAAAGAAAATAACCATAAATCGCCGCACCACCGAAGAGCTAACTGTTTCCGGTTCAGGTAAATCGAAAACTACGGTTGCTGTTGAAGTGCGTCAAAAGCGTACTTATGTAAAACGTGATGATGTCAGCACGCCGCAATCAAGTGAGCGCGATGAAGTATTGCGTAAATTGGAAGAGTCGAAAACTCGAAACACCGATGAACAAGCACGCTTGAGTGAGCAAGATCGCGCACGTCGTGAACAACTCGATGCAGAAAAAAATGCACTTGCTGCCATTGAAGCAGCAAAACATGCTGAACAAGAAGTTCGTACAGTTGTTGCTGGTGTTGAGTCGAAGAACGCCCCGCCTGTTGCTGCCGATGCTGGCCATGAGTCTCGTCGTGAGCGTGATGAGAAACACGGCCATAAGCCACATAAAACCGAAGCGATTCGCCATGCTCCAGCAAAAGTGGTGAATAAAGAAAAAACCCCCATTAAAACAGCAAAAAATCGTGTGCGTGGCTCGCATGCCATGGTTGATAACGAAATTGACGATGAATCAGCCCTGCATTTAGGTGCGGGTCAATTGCACCTAACCGCTGCTGAGCGTGAGCGTCGGGTATCTGCAGGCAAGAAAAAGCCGAAGCAAAAAATTCAAGAAGCATCGCGCACTGCAACCGGCCAGCATGGTTTTTCAAGACCAACCGCACCGATGTCGCGCGAGGTTGCAATTGGTGAATCCATTATTGTTTCTGAGCTCGCTAATAAGTTGGCAAAGAAAGGTTCAGAAGTGGTTCGTGCGCTATTCAAAATGGGCATGATGGTAACCATTAATGAAGTAATCGATCACGATACCGCCGTATTAGTGGCTGAAGAACTTGGCCATACTGTGGTTGCTGGAAACGCCAATGATGCTGAATTGGCATTGGTTGCGCATGTTGACGAAGATCAAGGCGATAAAACTACACGCCCACCAGTGGTTACTATCATGGGTCACGTTGATCACGGTAAAACCTCTTTGCTCGATTATATTCGCCGCAGCAAAGTAGCTACCGGTGAAGCAGGCGGAATTACCCAGCATATTGGCGCGTACCATGTGGAAACCCCGCGTGGTGTGATTAGCTTTTTAGATACTCCGGGTCATGCGGCTTTTACCTCAATGCGTGCTCGTGGCGCAAAGCTCACCGATATTGTGGTGCTAGTTGTTGCTGCTGATGATGGCGTGATGCCGCAAACTATTGAAGCCGTTACGCATGCTCGTTCTGCTAAAGTGCCACTGATTATTGCTGTGAACAAGATGGATAAGCCTGAAGCAAATCCCGATAATGTTAAGCAAGGTTTAGTGAAATTAGAAGTGGTTCCTGAAGAGTGGGGCGGTGATGTGCAGTTCGTGCCTGTGTCGGCTAAAACCGGTGACGGCATTGACAACTTGCTGGAATCCATTTTGTTGCAAGCCGAACTGATGGAGCTTAAAGCCTCCGTTAATGCGCGCGCTACCGGTGTTGTAATTGAGTCAACTTTGGATAAAGGGCGCGGCCCTGTAGCAACGGTTTTGGTTCAAGAAGGTACACTTAAAAAAGGTGATTATTTAGTAGTTGGCGTACAGTATGGCCGTGTTCGTGCTTTGTTTGATGAAAACGGAAAACAAACTGATAGTGCCGGTCCATCTATTCCGGTGCAGTTGCTCGGCTTGTCAGGTGTTCCAGATGCTGGCGATGATTTCGTGGTGGTTGCCGATGAGCGCTTAGCCAAAGAAGTGGCACAGCAACGTGAAGCAAAACGCCGTGAATCGCGTTTAGTGAAACAGCCAGGCTCGCGCATGGAAGATGTAATGGCGCAAATGGGTGCTGGCAATGATCAACAAGTACTTAATTTGGTTATAAAAGCCGATGTACAAGGTTCTGTTGAAGCATTGCGAGAATCATTAGTGAATCTGTCCAATGAATCAATTCGTATCAATGTGGTGTCTTCAGGTGTTGGCGGCATAACCGAGTCGGATGCTACCTTAGCGGCGGCATCAAAAGCGGTGGTGATTGGTTTCAATGTGCGCGCCGATGCAACCGCGCGACGTATTATTGAAAGCAACGGCATTGACTTGCGTTATTTCTCGATTATTTATGATGTTATCGATCAGGTTAAGCAAGTGGCATCTGGTCTTCTGGGTGTTGAAATCCGCGAAGAAATTATTGGTATTGCTGAAGTGCGCGATGTGTTCCGTAGCTCGAAGTTTGGTGCAGTGGCGGGTTCTTTGGTGGTTGAAGGCTCGGTCAAACGCAACAAGCCAATTCGCGTATTGCGCAACAGCGTTGTGGTATTCGAGGGCGAGCTTGAAAGTTTGCGTCGCTTCAAAGATTTGGTTGAAGAAGTGCGCAGCGGTACCGAATGCGGTATTGCAGTGAAAGCATACAATGACGTCAAACCCGGTGATCAGATCGAATGCTTTGAACGCATTGAAGTGGCGCGTTCACTGTAATGGCGAAAAAATCTTTTCATCGTACCGATCGCGTATCCGCCCAGCTCCGCCGTGAGCTTGGGATTATTGTGCATGCTACTGTGCGTGAGCATGGTTTGCCATCGGTCAGTGTTTCTGACGTTGAAGTGACTCGCGATATGGCACATGCTAAAGTTTTCGTTACCGCTTTGCTGCCTGACTCCTCCATGCAAGCCGTGAAAGCGCTGAAAGAATTGGCGCCAGAAATGCGCTTCAAACTAGCGCATGCAGTTAAGATGCGGCACGTACCAGAACTGCATTTTCATTACGATGATTCTGTTGATAAAGGTGAGCGAATAGAAGAGTTGTTACGAAATGCACCTAAACCCGAATCAGACTAATCGCCTACGGGCGATTTTTTATCCATGAAGAAAACCCAATTCATATTCCCGCGCCGCGCAGTTGATGGCATTATTTTGTTGGATAAACCACAAGGTTTAAGCTCCAACCAAGCACTGCAGAAAGTTCGCAATTTATTTAAAGCCGAAAAAGCCGGACACACCGGTGCACTTGACCCTTTAGCAACCGGTGTGTTGCCAATATGTTTAGGCGAAGCAACCAAAGTTGCTGGTTTGTTGCTCGGCAACGATAAAGCCTATGAAGCGGTGGCAACGCTTGGCCAAACAACCGATACCGACGATTCCGAAGGGCAGGTTTTGGTCACTCGGCCCATCGGTGTTTATTCAGAACAGCAACTTCAGCACGTATTGCAAAAATTCATTGGCGAGATACAGCAAGTTCCGCCCATCTATTCGGCGCTGAAGCAAGGTGGCGAGCCGATGTATTTGAAAGCGCGGCGTGGCGAACAGCTTGATTTGCCGGCGCGCGCAGTACGCGTTGATTCTATGCAGTTACTTTCGCGCACTGAGACGCATCTGCGCCTGAGTGTGCAATGTGGCACAGGCACCTATATTCGCAGTCTAGTAAGGGATATTGGTGAGCAGCTCGGCTGTGGCGCGCATGTTTCAGAACTGCGCCGCACATGGGTTGAACCATTCCAGCACGCGCCCTTGTGGAGCTTAGATGCTTTAAACGAGCTTGCTCTTCTAGGCCTTGAGGCATTGGATGCGCAGCTAATGCCGGTTGAAGTCGGGTTAGCCACTTTGCCAAAAATTATACTAACTGCAGAGCAATCCCGCAAAATTGGTATGGGGCAGAAAGTCAATGTGCCGATACTGAGTGCGGCTTGTGATTTGGTTCAGTTATGTGATGCGTCACAACGCAGTTTGGGCTTGGCGAGCATCGATGCAATGGGTGGCTTGCGCGTGCAGCGCTTGTTTCGTTGGGCGGCTGTTTGTTAAATTAAAAGCCCCCAATAAATGCATGAATCGAGTATAATACTCGGGCTTCGCGTATGAATGTTATGCGTGTGGCAAACCCCTAACCGGCGGATCAAGCGGTTGCACATGTGGTGCTTCTGCAGATTTCGCATCAGCAAAGAGAATTAGTATGTCTATAGATACCAGCGTTGTAATCGGTGAACATGCGCGTAGCGCGAATGATACCGGCTCCCCAGAAGTTCAAGTGGCTTTATTAACAGCACGTATTGAACATCTGTCCGAACACTTTAAAACCCACAAGAAAGACCATCATTCCCGTCGTGGTTTGTTAACGATGGTCAATCAGCGTCGTAGCTTGTTGGCTTATTTGAAAAAGAAAGATGGCGCGCGTTACCAAGCTTTGATTCAACGCTTAGGGTTACGTCGTTAATTACCCCACGCGGCGCTTTATGCGCCGCGTTTATTTTTGCAGTACATCAAAGTAAAGCATGTGGCTTTACTAGCGGATAATGAGAGGATATTACAGTGGCAAAAATTACCAAAACCTTCCAGTACGGAAAACACCAAGTCAGCATCGAAACCGGCGAAATCGCTCGCCAAGCCAGCGGATCCGTATTAGTCAGTTGTGATGGAACCGTTGTCTTAGTGACAGCCGTTGCCAACAAAACGGCGCGTGAAGGATTAGATTTCTTTCCGCTAACCGTAGACTATCAAGAGCGTTTTTATGCTGGCGGTCGTATTCCAGGCGGATTCTTCAAGCGCGAAGGTCGTGCTACTGAAAAGGAAACATTAACCTCACGCTTAATCGATCGTCCGATTCGCCCCTTGTTTCCTGAAGGCTTTCACAACGAAGTGCAAATTATTGCCAATGTGATGTCGCTGAATCCAGAAGTCGATGGCGATATCTTGGCCTTGATCGGCGCATCGGCTGCTTTAGGGTTGTCTGGCGCGCCATTTAATGGCCCAATCGGTGCTGCTAAAGTTGGTTTTGCGAATGGCCAATACATTCTGAATCCAAGTGCCACTGAATTAACAAC
>JAYTOD010000049.1:0-3249 GCA_043747995.1 Arenimonas sp. | reverse complement strand
AACTGCAAGCCATTAGCCATTTGCCCGCTAACTGACTTCCAACGCAAGCTCGATCCTTCGGGTAATGCTGCTTGCGCTTGTTTTAAAGCAAAATCACGGCCGCCATTGCTGTGCGTTAGCCAGTAGCCAAAGCTGGTAAGCAGGGCAAGCAATGCGATCAATAAGATTCCGATGAGTGCCTTTTTGCTCATCTTATAAATCCGAACCAATCGTAAAATGCAAAGCAAAGCCTGGATCTGGGCCATTAAAACCATACGCCACATCGATACGCACCGGGCCAATTGGCGAGCGCCAGCGTGCACCCATGCCAGCGCCAATATTCACATTCGGGCTTGCATCAAAGGCATCGCCAGCATCCACAAATCCGGCGATGGCCCAATCTGGCAAAATACGATATTCATATTCCACACTGCCGATAGCAAGATAACGCCCACCTAAATTCAGACCATTCACATAATCGCCAATTTCTTTAAAGCTATAGCCTCTAAGGCTTTGATCGCCACCGGCATAGAAACGTAAGGATGGTGGATATAAACTAAAATCTTGACTTAAAATTGCACCTAATTCCGAACGCAATAACAAACGGCTTTTCTGATTCAAACTATAGACACGCTTATTTTTTACATAAGCCTGAACAAATGCTGCATTACTCGCTTCGAACTCATAGCCTATGCGTGCTTGATAATACCAAGCACTTCCTTCAGTGGGGTAATTAATTTCATTATTGCTTCGATTAATAGCATTTAATTCTGCATATAGCGTAGACGTATAAAGATCTATTGGAATCACCTGATTATTATTGGGAATGAATTCATCAAAGCGTTCATGGCGCACATTGACGCTGGCTAATAAATTCCAATTGCGCAAGTCACCGCTACGATTTGCAAATGCTTCAATATAGCGACTGGGTGAGTTTAAATATTGTTCATTGCGTGCTTGCAAACCAAAGCCATACCAACCATCAAGCCATTTAAATGCGGGAATACGATATACCGTGGCAAAAGACTGTTCATTTTGTGCCCAGGCAATGTCATAGTTCATTTTATGACCACGACGATTCAACCATCGACGCTCTAAACCAAACTCAACACCTAAGCCTGTTTCTGTACCAAAGCGACCACTGGCATTGTAGTTACTGCGCTTGCCCTGCGTTAGGTTCACTAAAATAGGCACCACGCCATCGGCTTTGTTGTCTAAGTCTGGAACAATATTGATTGAACTGAAATAATTGAGCTTACTAAGCGATTCTTGCAAGCGATTAATCTGCGGCTGTGAATAGGGCTTGCCTTGTTCAAAATTCACCAGTTTGTCGAGCAAGCCGGGTTCGAATTGGTGGCCTTCAAAACGTACCGCGCCATATCGATAACGCTGGCCACTATTCCAGTTCAGTTCAATATTAGCGCTATTGCTAGCGCGCGTTACCTGTACTAAGTGAACAGGATTGCTTTGATCAAAATAGCCGCGATCTAGCAGGGCTTGGGTAATGCTGGCTTTATTGTCTTCGTAATGTCCATGATTGAATATATCGCCCTTGGCCGGTTCAAAACCTTCCAGCCAAAAACCAATAAAGCGATCTTTGCTAGCTTCGCCTAATACGCTAACGGCACTTTCGGAGACTTTGACTGGCTCGCCAAGCTGTACATCAATAATAATCTGCACTTGCTGTTGTTGGCGTTCAATACGATTACTAACAAGCACATGGTAGTACCCCAGCGGCTCAAGGGTATTTTCAACCATGCTGTTAATATTACTGAGGTAATAGCTTAAACGGCCTTCCGAGATGACGCTGCCTTTGCCTTTGGATTCTGGCAAGTCAATAGCTGACTGCACATATTTTGTTTGCGTTTCGTCAAGGCCATTTATTTTGACCGGCAATAATTCGGCAGCATCCGCAAAGCTTGCAGAGAACAGCAGTAACAATGGCAAAAGTGGATTCGGCAAGCGCATGGTTCATTTTACGTGAGCGTTTGCCGTAACAACAAGCGATTACTGCAAATGCAGTGGCTCTGGGTACAGTTTGCCCGGACGCTTAGGCCGAAAACAAGGCACCTGCTGATAAAAATCCGCTTGCCCATACAAGGCATGCCAATGCGCGATGCCGGATAAAGGAATTGGTCTAAGCTCTTGTGGGTCCATCAAACACTGCTGAGTGCTAATGTGATCTGCCAAGAAAACATCCATCGACGCATCGCTGATGGGTTCTTGGTGAATGAATACCAAGGCTTTCGCTACCAAGGCAATATCAGGGTTAAGTGTATGTTCAAAAATAGAATGGCCGAATAGCCATAATTGCGCAGTTCCATCCTCATAGGCAGGCTGCCATGCGGCAAAGAACGCCGGCCAATCATGCGCATCCCAATGCTTGAGCAATGCGCTATCAGATAATCTAATTACCGCGCCCGCTTCATCAAAATGCGTTAGTGCGCATTGGCTTCGAGTCCGCTGTTTTAAACCCACGCGTGCAATGTCCTGGCATTGCCTGGCATTTAATGCTGCTTTAATATTGGGAAAACGCAGCCATATAAAAGCATTAAATAAGTCATGCCAATTTTCACTGCGGGTCGCAATGTCGCCATGCTTAGCTATGCGTAGTTCGTAATGCAGGTCATCGTTTAGCGTTTCTTGTGCAACGAAGTGATACGCAGAGTTAGTTGCGTTTTCGGGGGGTGGCCAAAGATCGTTTAAACTGTGCACTTCAGGCCATTGCTGGCTTTGACAGAGTTGCAGATGCACTTCACTAAGGTAGTGAAATACCGGGTGCTGAAATATCGAGGCATTCAACTCGATGCGTGCAGGGGCAATAAAACGCATAGTGGCTTAATGCAAGCGCGCGGCTTTTAGGGCCAGCTGCTGCACCGCAGCAGGAATATGGCTAGCACTGTCAACACTGCGCATTTTATCGTCATCGGCCACAAACGCATCATCCATTTCTAAGGCCCAGGTAATCGGGTATGGCATATGCACTGCATAACCACCGATTTTCAGAACCGGCGCAATATCAGAACGCAGGGAATTGCCAACCATTAAAAATTGCTGCGCCGCTAACCCAAATTCAGATAACACGCGCTGATAAGTGGCTGGATCTTTTTCGGAGACAATTTCGATGCGACCAAATAACTCCGATAAACCCGACTTCGCCACTTTACTTTCTTGATGAAATAAATCGCCCTTGGTAATTAATACTATCTGATATTCCTTGGCCACTTCTGCCACCGCTTTCTCGATACCATCAAGCAGCTCAACTGGATG